>NZ_QTVH01000012.1:0-82277 GCF_003435975.1 Clostridium sp. AF36-4
TTGGGAACACACCTGCATAGCAGGTGGTTTATTTTTATTGCCAATACAAAAAAAGCCACAAGCCGGCTTTCACCAGCTTGCAGCTTACAATACCTAATATTTCTTATCTTATTCTTCCGGAACATCCTTAATACTGAAACTAATACGTCCCATCTTATCTTTGCCAAGGCAGATTACTTTCACTTTATCACCAAGTGTAAGCTCGTCCTCTACATGATTGATGCGGCGATTTGCAATATTTGAAATGTGAACCATTCCCTCTTTGCCAGGCGCAAACTCGATGAAAGCACCAAAATCTTTAATGCTGACAACGGTTCCCTCAAGGATCTGGCCCTTTTCAAAATCCGTTACAATAATCTCAATGAGGCGAAGTGCTTCGTCCATTGCCTCTTTGTCTGTTCCGCAAACCGAAACAGCACCATCATCCGTAATATCGATTTTAACACCGGTACGCTCAATCAATGCGTTGATTGTCTTACCTCTCTGACCAACAACTTCACCAATCTTAGCCGGATCAATCATAATCTGTTTAATCTTTGGAGCGTAAGCATTTACTTCTTTTCTAGGCTCTGCAATTGCTTTTGCCATAACCTCATCTAAGATGTAAAGGCGGGCTTCTCTTGTTCTTGCAATAGCCTGCTCCACGATTTCTCTTGTCAAACCATGAATCTTAATATCCATCTGGATGGCAGTAATACCTTTTTTCGTACCGGCAACTTTAAAGTCCATATCGCCGAAGAAATCTTCAAGCCCCTGAATATCTGTCAAAATCAAGTAATCATCATCGGTATCACCGGTTACCAAACCAACGGAAATACCAGCAACTGGTGCTTTAATCGGAACACCGGCAGCCATCAATGATAAGGTAGATGCACAAATACTACCCTGAGATGTAGAACCATTGGATTCCAAAATTTCGGATACGGTACGGATTGCGTATGGGAACTCTTCTTCGCTAGGAAGAACAGGAACCAAAGCACGCTCTGCCAAAGCACCATGTCCGATTTCACGACGTCCCGGTCCTCTGGATGGTCTTGTCTCACCAACGGACCATGATGGGAAGTTGTAGTGATGCATATATCTCTTGGATGTTTTTGTAATATCCAAACCATCTAATTTCTGTTTCTCTGAAAGGGGAGCCAATGTTGTAACATTCAGCACCTGTGTCTGTCCACGGGAGAACAAACCGGAGCCATGTACAGTCGGAAGTACATCAACTTCAGCATGAAGTGGACGAATCTGTTTTACCTCACGGCCATCCGGACGTTTGTGGTCTTTCAGAATCATCTTGCGGACTGTAACTTTCTGGAATTTATAAACAGCCTCATCAATAAAGGAAATCCAGTCCTCATGCTCCTCTGCATAACGCTCTTCCAAACGGTCTTTAATACCGCGGATATTTTCTTCACGAACCTGTTTTACATCAGTAAATACAGCTTCTTCCATAGCTTCCGGTGTAATGAAATTAACCATGTCATTCCACATATCTTCCGGAATATCGAAATGCTCATACTCGTGTTTTTCTTTACCACACTCAGCAACAATCTTGTCAAAGAACTCGATAATCTGTCCATTCAACTCATGGGCACCATAAATTGCCTGAATCATCGTCGCTTCATCAACTTCATTTGCACCGGCTTCAATCATGATAACTTTATCTCTTGTGGAAGCAACAGTAAGTGCTAAGTCAGAAACCTCACGCTGTGCGCTTGTCGGATTATAAACAAGTTCACCGTCAACCAAACCAACCTGTGTTGCTGCGGTCGGACCATCAAACGGAATATCCGAAATACTGGTAGCCAGTGCAGAACCAAGCATAGCAACAAGTTCTGGTGCACAATCCTGGTCAACATCCATAACTAAGTTTTCCAGTGTTACATCATTTCGATAATCTTTTGGGAACAATGGACGCATCGGGCGGTCAATTACACGACAAGTCAAAATTGAGTTATCGCTTGGTTTCCCTTCACGTCTTGTAAATCCTCCCGGAATCTTTCCGATGGAATACATCTTTTCATGATATTCTACGCTTAATGGGAAGAAATCAATTCCCTCTCTTGGTTTCTCGGATGCTGTTGCCGTAGAAAGGACAACTGTATCACCATAGCGCATAAATGCAGCGCCATTTGCCTGAGCAGCTACACGTCCAATGTCAACTGACAAAGTACGTCCTGCAAGCTCCATTGAAAATGTCTTGTACATACTTTTTCTCCTTTATTTTTATTTCGAGATGCCGAAACCACTGAAAAACCCACTGTATCAATGAGCTTTTCAGAAGTCTCGGTGTCATCTCAATTTACATACAAAATTCATTATACACAATCTTTGCAAAAAAAGCAACTTTCCTTATTCCGGATAACTGATAGCGTCATCGGGCCACTTTAAAACCTCATCGTGAAACAGCGGCACACGCATCAGACCGGCTCCAAATAAGTACGCACGGTCACGCTCCGCAATCTCTTCTAATGTACGCCATGTCACACCGACAATCGTTTGTTCCGACTCCGATAATTCCGGGTCAATTCCCTTGTGTGGAACCGCATCATCCGGAATTTCTACCAAAAATGTAAAAATCCGACTTTCCAAATCCGGTTTATATTCAATGGCAAGCGGACGCACAATTTTTCCACTCACGCCTGCTTCTTCGTTTAACTCACGCAAAGCTGCTTCTTCCGGTGTCTCATTTTCCTCAATTCCGCCACCTGGCAGATTAAAGAAATCTCTTCCTTTCATTCTGTGTTCTACAAGCAGTAATTTGCCATCCCGGCAAACCATAGCCTGACTGCGATTTCGTTTCATTTTCTCACCTTTTTAAGAAAAATTTTTTTCATAGAAAGAGTGCCTTCAATCAAACAATATCCATTTGACGAAAGCACTCAACTCATACAAATTATTTACGCAAACCAAGTTTTTCAATCAGCGCACGATAACCTTCCAAATCTGTCTTCTTCAGATAATCCAAAAGGCCTCTTCTCTTACCAATCATTTTGTACATACCACGACGAGAATGATGATCTTTCTTATTCTCTTTCAAGTGCTCTGTCAAAGTGTTAATACGCTCAGTAAGAAGCGCTACCTGAACTTCCGGTGAACCTGTATCATCCGGTGTTCTTCCATAAGCTGCAATAATTTCTTTTTTCTTTTCTGTAGTCATCATTGTGACGTACCTCCTAAATATTTTCTTATCACCATTTACTAAGATCCGGTCGGAGTTTCCGTAATCTGAGTAATGGCTATTTGCTATCATAACACAATTTAAGTTCGTTGTAAACCTTTATTTCGTGTCAATCGTAGCAATATCTACTAATGTCAATTCATTTTTCTCAGAATCCTCTAACGCAGTCAAAAGTGCATTTGCCGTATCTAAAGAAGTCAGACAGGTAACACCGGTCTCAATAGAAGTACGGCGGATGAGGAAACCATCGTGGGAATGTTCACCCTGTTTTGGAATATCAATTACCAAATCAATCTCATGACCAAGCAGCAAATCCATCAGTGTCGGGGATTCCTGCTCAATCTTGTTGACACCGATAACCGAAACGCCATTCTCGCCTAAGAACTTAGCTGTTCCGCGTGTCGCATAGATTTCATAACCAAGTGCCTGGAAACGTCTGGCAACGGAAATTGCTTCGTCTTTCGAGTTATCATTTACCGTAAGAATCATCTTCTTGTATTTCGGAAGATTGATTCCGGCTCCCATAAAGGCTTTGTGAAGTGCCTCATTAAATGTTTTTGCGATACCTAAGCACTCACCGGTTGACTTCATCTCAGGTCCTAAGCTGATTTCTGCACCGCGCAGTTTCTCAAAGGAGAATACCGGCATCTTAATTGCGATGTAATCCGATTTTTTCGCAAGTCCCGGTGTGTAACCCATATCCGTGATTTTTTCACCAAGGATTACGCGGGAAGCCAGTTTTACAATCGGAATTCCGGTTACTTTGCTGATATATGGTACCGTTCTTGACGAACGAGGGTTTACTTCAATCACATAAACTTCATCGTTATAAACAATAAACTGAATGTTAATCAAGCCGATTACATGAAGGGATTTTGCAAGTTTTGCCGTATAATCGACTAAAACTTCCTGAACTTCAGGTTTAATGCTCATGGCAGGATAAACAGAGATACTATCACCGGAGTGAATACCGGCACGCTCTACGTGCTCCATAATACCAGGAATCAAAATATTCTCGCCATCACATACAGCATCAACCTCAACCTCTTTACCCATGAGGTACTTATCAACAAGAATTGGATGTTCCTGCACATGGCGGTTGATAATTGACATAAATTCACGAATATCATCATCATTAATCGCAATCTGCATGCCCTGTCCACCAAGTACATAAGATGGACGGACAAGAACCGGATACCCAAGTTCATTTGCTGCCGCTAATGCCTCTTCTGTTGTAAATACGGTTTTTCCTGCCGGTCTCGGAATCTTACACTGCTCTAAGATTTCATCAAACAGCTCACGGTCTTCGGCCGCATCTACATTCTCTGCACTTGTTCCCAAAATCGGAACTCCCATTTTGAGAAGTGCTTCTGTCAGTTTGATTGCTGTCTGTCCACCAAACTGGACAACCGCACCATCCGGTTTCTCAATATCCACGATATTTTCTACATCTTCCGGTGTCAATGGCTCAAAGTACAATTTATCTGCCACATCAAAGTCCGTACTTACCGTCTCCGGATTGTTATTTACAATAATTGTCTCATAGCCGCTCTGCGCCAGTGACCACACACTGTGAACCGAACAGAAGTCAAACTCGATACCCTGACCGATTCGGATTGGACCGGAACCAAGAACCATGATTCGTTTTCTGCCCTTATCTTTGGAAACTTCCGTTTCGCTGCCAAACACGCTGTAATAATATGGCGTACTTGCCTCAAACTCAGCCGCACAGGTATCAACCATCTTAAACGAAGCAACGATTCCATTTTCATGGCGCATATCGTGAATCTCACGCTCTGTCATGCCGGTATAGTTAGCAATAACAACATCCGGGAATTCCATTCGTTTTGCTTCTGCCAAAATTTCCGGTGTCAATTTTTCGTTTTTCAAAGTCTGTTCCATCTCTACCAGATGGGCAATTTTATCAATGAACCACAAATCGATTTTTGTAATGTCATGAATTTCTTCATAGGTAGCACCCTTGCGAATCAGCTCGGCAATAATAAAGATACGGCGGTCATCAACAATGTGGATACGCTCTAGCAGTTCTTCTTTGGAGCGGTCACTGTAACGCCCGATATCCAGACTGTCAATATGCTGCTCCAGTGAACGGAGTGCTTTCATCAACGCACCTTCAAAGTTATCACAGATACTCATAACCTCTCCGGTTGCTTTCATCTGTGTCGTCAAAGTACGTTTTGCCTTGATAAATTTATCAAATGGCAGTCTCGGAATTTTTACAACACAGTAATCCAGTGCCGGCTCAAAACTTGCAAAGGTTTTCTTCGTAATGGCATTTGGAATTTCATCCAGTGTATATCCTAACGCAATCTTTGCTGCTACTTTTGCAATCGGATATCCGGTCGCCTTAGAAGCAAGTGCGGAAGAACGGCTGACACGAGGGTTTACCTCGATAACACAGTATTCAAAACTGTCCGGATGAAGTGCAAACTGCACATTACATCCACCGGTAATACCAAGTTCTGTAATAATATTTAATGCTGAAGTACGAAGCATCTGATACTCTTTGTCACCTAATGTCTGAGACGGTGCTACTACAATACTGTCACCGGTATGCACACCAACCGGGTCAATATTTTCCATGTTACAAACGGTAATACAGTTTCCTGCCGCATCACGCATTACCTCGTACTCAATCTCTTTCCATCCGGCGATACAGCGCTCAATCAAACACTGTCCGACACGGCTCAGACGAAGACCATTGGAGCAGATATCATGCAGTTCTTCTTCGTTATGTGCGATACCGCCGCCGCTTCCGCCAAGGGTATATGCCGGGCGGATAACAACCGGATAACCGATTTCGTTGGCAAATGCAATCGCATCATCCACATGTTCCACGACAATACTTGCAGCAATCGGCTCGTGGATTTTTTCCATTGTCTCTTTAAATTCCAAACGGTCTTCTGCACGCTTAATTGTCTGTGCAGTCGTACCAATCAGACGAACATTTTCCTGCTTTAAAAAGCCGGATTCCTCTAATTCCATCGCAATATTTAACGCAGCCTGTCCACCCAGTGTTGGGAGCACGCTGTCCGGTCTTTCCTTGCGAATCAGTTTCTGAACCACTTCAACGGTCAATGGCTCAATGTAAACACGGTCAGCAATATCTTTATCGGTCATAATGGTAGCAGGATTGGAATTAATAAGCACTACTTCCATTCCTTCTTCTTTCAGAGAACGACAAGCCTGCGTACCGGCATAATCAAATTCGGCAGCCTGTCCAATAACGATTGGGCCTGAACCGATTACTAAAACTTTTTTGATTTCATCCATTTTTGGCATTGTATGTATCCTCCTTACTCTTCCATCATCTTGATAAATTCATCAAACAAAACTTCCGAATCCTTCGGTCCGGCACAAGCTTCCGGATGAAACTGAACCGTGAAGATATTTTTCTGTAAATAACGAAGTCCTTCAACTGTGCCATCGTTGACATTTACAAAGGCAACCTCGGCAATCTCTTTTGGCACCGAAGATTCTTTTACCATGTAGCCATGGTTCTGGGAAGAAATGTATACGCGTCCGGTTTTTAAGTCCTTGACCGGATGATTTGCTCCGCGGTGGCCATACTTCATTTTCTCCGTGTCACAGCCACAGGCAAGTGCCATTAACTGGTGTCCCAAGCAAATTGCAAAAATCGGAATATCCGATGCATACAGTTTTTTCAACTCTTCAATGACTTCTGTGCATTCTTTCGGATCCCCCGGTCCATTCGTCAGCATAATGCCGTCCGGATGGGAAGCAAGAATCGTTTCTGCTTTCGTTTTTGCCGGATAAATTGTAACTTCACAGCCACGTTTTAACAAACATCTGGCAATGTTAAATTTCGTTCCAACGTCAAGAATAGCAACCTTCTTTGTAATAGAAATGTTGCTATCGGTATCTAAATCGCCCGGTTTATAGGAAACAATTTCCTTTGTAGTTACTTTGTCAACTACACCGCGAACGGAATATTTTTTAATTTTTTCAAGAACGGCAGATAAATCCTCAGGTTTTTCTGTGGTAATCATGCCATTCATTGTTCCTTTTTCTCTGAGTCGTTTGGTGAGGGCTCTTGTATCAATTCCTTCAATTCCCGGAATGTCCTGCTCTACAAGAAACTGCTGAATACTTTCTTCTTTTCTGAAGTTGCTTCCAAGTCTTGCCAGTTCTCTTACAATAAATGCATCGGTATTTGACTTTTTCGCCTCTTTGTCTTGATTACAAATACCATAATTACCAATTAACGGATAGGTCATTACTACTGCCTGTCCGGCATAACTTGGGTCCGTGAGCACTTCAAGATATCCTGTCATTGACGTATTAAAAACAATTTCGCTAATGACTTCTTTTTTACTGCCTATGCTTTTTCCGGTAAACACAGTTCCGTCTTCCAGTATCAGATATGCGTTCATGTTATCCTCCTTTAATCGAATGCCAGAATCATCTCCGCAGTTTCCACAAGATTGTTTCCGCTGTCCATACTAAGTTTCTGGATATATTTATGGGCTTCTTCTTCAGACAAATGGTTTCGCTCCATCAGAAGAGCCTTGGCATCATCAATTGATTTTTGTTCTTTTTCGGATCGTTTCCTTGGCTGGTATCTTCTCTTTCTTTTCTCCGCTGCGTAAAGTTCCATTGCCATTGTTTCAATGGTACTTACTAATTCATGCGAATGAATCGGCATAGACAAACACATAATGCTGCCAATTGAGCATTCCTGCAATTTGGCAGGCGATGCTACTAAAAGCATCTGAAATTCCCGCGGCAGATAGCCATACAATTCACTGTAATGCATGTCTGTTAAACGATATCCGCACAACACAATACCGCCGTCACATTCATTGGCGGCTGCAATCACTTGCGATGCACTATTAAATGCTAGTATATCATCATATCCGCTCCGATTCAAAACATTTTTTATTTTTTTCGCATCATCCAGCTTAGGAAACGCTACTATAATGCGCAGAATCGTTCACACCTCCCCGTAGAAAAGTATCAAAATAAGCGGTATCCGGACTAAATTCGGTCCAGATACTTCTCAACTTCCCATGCGGTTACCTGTTCGCAAAATTCATCCCATTCCTGTTTTTTCTTCTGGATGATTATGCGTGACAACTCTTCTCCATATACTTTATGGAAAAATTCGTCTTTTTCAAATGCCTGTACCGCCTCAATCAAAGTTCTTGGCAGAATGTCAAATTCCTGTGCCCCCTCTAAATCATCAATACAGGTTGGTGGCTCGATTTTATTTCGGATGCCGTCTAATCCGGCAGCTAAACATCCTGCTAAAACCAAATATGGATTACAGGAGCCATCCGGACTTCTCAATGCTACACGCGGTCCCATCTCACCGGTACTTGTCATACGCATAAGCGGAGTACGGTTTTTACGTGACCATGTAATATTAACCGGTGCATTGTATCCCGGCACCAAACGTTTATAAGAATTGATAATCGGATTGTTAATTAAAGTAAGCCCTTTAATATGGCGCATAATTCCACCCATGAAATAGTATGCTGTTTTGCTCAGACCATACTCTTCATCCGGGTCACTGAAAATGTTCTCACCATCTTTGCTCAAGAACATGTTAAAGAACATCGCAGAACCTTTTTTACCATAATTTGGCTTTGGCATAAATGTAGCATGAAGTCCATGTCTCTTTGCTACGGTACGAACAGTAAGTTTAAACGTCATAATATTATCGGCTGTCTGAATTCCATCATCAAATTTGAAATCGATATGATGCTGGCACACTTCATTGGAGTGATATGAAGATTCCATCTCAAATCCCATCTCGGACAAAGAAAGCACGATATCACGTCTTGCATTTTCTCCGGCATCAACCGGTCCGATGTCAAAAAATCCACCTTTTTCACTGGTATTTGTCGTTGGCTGTCCATCTTCCGACATATCAAAGAGGAAAAATTCCGATTCTGGTCCGACATTTAACGTATAGCCGTCTTTTGCCGCTTCTTCAATTACTTGTTTTAAAATATAACGGGAATCTCCCATGAAAGGAGTTCCATCCGTATGACGCACATCACAAATAAAACGTGCTACACGGCCTCTCTGCGGTCTCCAAGGGAAAATTGTAAAAGTATCCAAATCCGGAACTAAAACAAGTTCATCCACATGCATCGTATCAAACCCATTAATCGCAGCGGCATCAAACGTGCATCGGTTATTCAAAATAGAGTCCAACTGTTTGGCTGTTACTGCCATGTTTTTCAAAATTCCAAAAATATCCACAAATTGCAGACGGATAAATTCTACATCCTCCTCTTCTACAATACGAATGATATCTTCCTTTGTGTAATGCGACATAGTTTATTCTCCTTTCCATATGAAATCCGGCAGCAGTTCTCTGCCACCGGATAATTGTACCCTTTAATTGAGGTTGGTATAACCCATCAAATCTTTATCAACTTCACGGGCTGCCTCTCTTCCCTCGCGGATTGCCCAGACAACCAAGGACTGTCCACGGTGCATATCGCCCGCTGTAAAGATTCCTTTCTGGCTGGTGCTGTATTCGCCCTGCTTCGTCTGCACATTTGTGCGGTCCGTACATTTTACGGCAAATTCTTTTGTAACATACTCCTCGGAGCCTAAAAATCCTGCCGCAATAAAGACGAGGTCAACATCTAAAATTTGTTCACTCCCCGGAATTTCGCTCATCTGCATGCGTCCGGTCTTTTCATCTTTCTGCCAGTTAAGCTTCACGATTTTGACCTGTTTCAAATCACCTTTATTATCCTTGATAAATTCTTTTACCGTGGTCTCATAGATTCGCGGGTCACTGCCAAAGACAGCGATTGCTTCCTGCTGACCGTAATCGGTCTTAAGAATTTTCGGCCACTCCGGCCAAGGATTGCTTGCCAAACGGCAAACCGGCGGTTTTGGCATCATTTCTAGCTGAACGACACTTTTAGCCCCCTGACGAATTGAGGAACCAACGCAGTCATTTCCGGTATCACCGCCTCCGATAACGAGTACATTTTTATCTTTGGCATTGATATAATCCGTATACTGCGGATTGCGTAAATGCTTGGTTACTCGTTTCAAATAATCAACGGCAAAATAAATACCTTTGGCATCTCTGCCGGGAGCATTGATGTTACGAGGGTTTGAAGCGCCACAAGTCAAAATGACGCGGTCAAATTCTTTTTTCAACTCATCGGCTTTTACATCCACACCGACATTCACACCGGTACGGAAAACAACCCCTTCTGCTTTCATTACTTCTATTTTACGTTCTATTACCGATTTGTCAAGTTTCATATTCGGGATTCCATACATCAAAAGTCCGCCCGGATAATCCTCGCGTTCAAATACGGTCACGCTGTGTCCACGTTTATTCAACTGGTCAGCGGCCGCAAGTCCGGATGGACCGGAACCTACAATCGCTACTTTTTTGCCTGTACGGACTTTTGGAGGTTTTGGTCCCATCAATCCGTGTTCATAACCATATTCGATAATGGCATTTTCATTTTCCTTAATCGTTACCGGTGAATCATTCAATCCACAGGTACATGCAGCCTCACAAGGAGATGGACAGACACGGGAAGTAAATTCCGGAAAATTATTTGTCTTAAGCAGTCTGCCAAGTGCCTGTTCGTATCCGTTACGATAAACCATATCATTCCACTCAGGAATTAAGTTGTTTAACGGACAGCCGCTTGCCATACCACCAATCATCATGCCTGACTGACAGAACGGAACACCGCAGTCCATACATCTGGAAGCCTGCACACTGCGCTCCTCTTCACTCATCGGTACATGAAATTCATTGAAGTTTTTAATGCGTTCAAGTGGCTTTATCTCAAGGTTGTTCTCTCGTTTATATTCCATAAATCCGGTTGGTTTACCCATTGTAATCATCCTTTCTTTCTTCGTTTTCAAAAAATCTTAGCGTGCTTTTTTCAACTGGTAAAATGCTTCAATCTGTGCCTGCTCATTGCTCAGTCCCTTTTCTTCCATCTGGGCAATTGCCTGTAACATTGCCTGATAATCATGAGGAATGATTTTCTTGAATTTTGGCAGGTACTCACTAAAGTTTGCTAAAATTTCTTTACCACGTTCCGAATCGGTTGCTTCTACATGCTCACGAATCATATCTTTCAACTGCATAACGTCGTATTTATCCGTTACTGCATTGGATGATACCAGCTCTTTATTCAGTTTGAGATACAAGTCACTATTTTCATCCAGTACATAAGCGATACCACCGCTCATACCGGCTGCAAAGTTCTTTCCGGTCGGACCTAAGACAACGACACAGCCGCCTGTCATATATTCACAGCCGTGGTCGCCAACACCTTCTACAACAGCGTGTGCACCGGAGTTTCTGACACAGAAACGCTCGCCTGCCATACCGTTGATATAAGCCTCACCGCTTGTCGCACCATACAAAGCAACATTACCGATGATAATGTTATCTTCTGCTTTGTACTGTACATTTTCCGGTGGAAAGACAACCAGTTTACCACCGGAAAGTCCTTTTCCGAAGTAATCATTGCTGTCACCTTCCAACGTAAGCGTAAGTCCTTTTGGAATAAAGGCACCAAAACTTTGTCCGCCGCTTCCGATACATTCTACCGTAAAGGTATCGGCCGGTACATCGTCTCCTAAGTTCTTTGTGATTTCAGAACCAAGAATTGTGCCAAGTGCACGATCCACATTGCTGATTCTTGCACTAATTTTTGCCTTTTCTCCGGTTTCCAGCGCATGCTTAAATTTCTTTAAGAATACTTTCTCATCCATTGTCTTTGACAATTTAAAATCATACGCATCTTTCGGATTATATAAATGTTTTTTATCTTTTGCAAATGGATTATCAATAATTGCGGACAAATCCAGTTTCTTCGTTCTTTCATCATCCTGAATGTCATCACGCACTTTCAATAAATCCGTACGTCCAATCAACTCATCAAGCTGTCTTACTCCAAGTTTTGCCATCAGCTCACGAACTTCTTCTGCGATAAAACACATGAAGTTTTCAACGTATTCCGGTTTTCCTTTGAATCGTTTTCTCAGTTCCGGATTCTGGGTTGCCACACCAACCGGGCAGGTATCCAGATTACATACACGCATCATCACGCATCCCATCGTAACAAGCGGTGCGGTTGCAAAACCATACTCTTCAGCACCAAGCAATGCTGCTACCATAACATCACGGCCGGTCATCAGTTTACCATCTGTCTCAATCACAACTTTTGAGCGGAGTCCGTTCATCATCAGTGTCTGGTGTGTCTCGGCAAGACCAAGCTCCCAAGGAAGTCCGGCATTGTGAATCGAACTTGCCGGAGCTGCACCGGTACCACCATCGTAACCGGAAATCAGGATGACGCCTGCACCGGCTTTTGCTACGCCGGCAGCGACTGTACCAACACCTGCTTCCGATACCAGTTTTACGGAAATTCTGGCATTGGTATTTGCACATTTCAAGTCGTAAATCAACTGTGCCAAATCCTCAATCGAGTAAATATCATGATGAGGCGGCGGGGAAATAAGGGATACACCCGGTGTTGAAAGTCTTGTTTTTGCAATCCAAGGATAAACTTTTCCACCCGGCAGATGTCCGCCTTCACCCGGTTTTGCTCCCTGTGCCATCTTAATCTGAATTTCTTTTGCACTTACTAAATAATGAGAGGTGACACCAAATCGTCCGCTTGCTACCTGTTTAATTGCGGAGCAGCGGTTCAAACCGTCTTTTCCAATGGATAGACGCTCTAAACTCTCACCGCCCTCACCACTGTTGGATTTACCGTGTAAGCGGTTCATCGCAATCGCTAATGTCTCATGTGCTTCCTGTGAAATAGAACCATAAGACATCGCACCGGTTTTGAATCGTTTGACAATGCTTTCAACCGGCTCAACCTGCGAAAGCGGAATTCCCTTTTTCGGGAATTTGAAGTCTAACAAACTTCTCAAATTCATGAAGCGGTCTTCATTATCGATTTCTCTTGAATATTCTTTAAATAATTTATAGTCTTTCTGCCAGGTTGCCTGCTGTAAAAGATGAATCGTCTTTGGATTATAAAGATGATCTTCTTTTCCACTGCGCGACTTGTGCATACCCAGACTATCAAGTGTCGTATCGTTACCAAGATCCAATGGGTCAAAAGCACGCGTATGAAGGTTCTCTACTTGTGTCTCAATATCCTGAAGCGAAATACCACCGATTCTGGATACCGTGTCGGTGAAGTACACATCTGTCACTTCCTTGGAAATGCCAATCGCCTCAAAAATCTTGGATCCCTGATAAGACTGAATTGTTGAAATACCCATCTTTGATGCAATTTTTACGATACCGTGAAGGATGGCTGAATTGTAATCATCCACAGCAGCATAGTAATCTTTGTCAAGCATGTTGCAGTCAATCAAGCGTTTGATGGTATCCAGCGCCAGATATGGGTTTACGGCGCAGGCACCATAACCTAATAAGGTGGCAAAGTGATGAACTTCTCTTGGCTCTGCACTCTCTAAAATCATAGCAACACTCGTTCTTTTCTTTGTGCGTACCAAATGCTGCTGCATTGCGGACACCGCCAACAAAGAAGGAATTGCCACATGGTTTTCATCGACACCACGGTCTGAAAGAATCAATACATTAACACCATCTTTGTAAGCTCTGTCTGCTTCCAAAAACAGTCGGTCAATTGCCTTTTTCAAAGAAGTATTTTTATAATAAGTAATCGGAATAACACCAACTTTGAATCCCGGCACATCCATGTTTTTAATTTTCAACAAATCCGTATCGGTCAAAATCGGATTCTTAATACGAAGCACACGGCAGTTTTCCGGCTGCTCATGTAACAGGTTTCCATCCTCGCCAATGTAAGTTGATGTTGATGTTACTACTTCCTCACGAATCGCATCAATTGGTGGGTTTGTTACCTGTGCGAAACGCTGCCTGAAATAGTTAAACAACGGCTGTGGCTGTTTGCTAAGCATCGGAAGCGGTGTGTCATGTCCCATGGCTGCAATCGGCTCGCCACCATTTTGAGCCATTGGAAGAATGGAATTTTTCACTTCTTCATATGTGTAACCGAATGCTTTCTGAAGTTTTCTCCGCTCCTCATTGCTGTAGTGCTCCACACGGTGGTTCGGAATGTGAATGTCTTTTAATTCTACCAGGTTGCTGTCTAACCACTCACCATAAGGACGGCGGGATGCATATGTCTCTTTCAAAACATCATCATCCACTAATTCTCCTTTTACCGTATCAACCAAAAGCATTTTACCCGGTCTTAAGCGGTCTTTTTTAATGACATGTTCTTCACTGATTGGCATAACACCGACCTCGGAAGAAAGAATCAATTCATCCTCATCCGTAATATAATAACGGGAAGGACGCAGACCGTTTCGGTCGAGCACGGCACCAACCAAATCACCATCTGAGAACAAAATGGAAGCCGGGCCATCCCATGGCTCCATCATCGTTGCATAATATTGATAAAAGTCTTTTTTCTTCTCACTGATATAACGGTTGTTTGCCCAAGGCTCCGGAATTGTAATCATTACGGCAAGTGGCAGTTCCATACCACTCATTACCAGAAATTCCAGTGTGTTATCAAGCATCGCCGAGTCTGAACCGCTGGCATTGATAACCGGAAGTACTTTGTGAAGTTCTCCTTTTAACTGCTCGGATTCCATCGTCTCCTCACGGGCAAGCATCTTATCTGCATTACCGAGAATGGTATTAATCTCACCGTTGTGTACGATAAAACGGTTTGGATGAGCACGCTGCCAGCTCGGCTGTGTGTTTGTCGAGAAGCGGGAATGTACAATCGCAATCGCGGATTCATAATCGACATCCTGCAAATCATCGAAGAATAAGCGAAGCTGCGAAACCAAAAACATTCCTTTATATACAATTGTACGGGAAGAAAGTGAAACTACATAAGTATTTTCATTGGACTGCTCAAAGACACGTCTTGCAATGTATAATTTACGGTCAAAATCCAGTCCCTTTTCGACTTTCTTTGGTTTCTTTACGAAACACTGCATGATATACGGCATACATTCCACGGCACGTTTTCCAAGAATATCCGGTGCAATCGGTACTTCACGCCATGCAAGAAATTCCATTCCCTCTTTGGCAATGATATTTTCAAACATTTTCTTTGCCTGATTTCTTTTTAACTCATCCTGTGGGAAAAAGAACATACCGACACCATATTCACGCTCTCCTCCGATGTCAATACCAAGCTTTTCTGCCACTTTACTGAAAAACTTATGAGAAATCTGTAAGAGAATACCAACACCATCTCCTGTTTTTCCTTCGCCGTCTTTTCCTGCGCGGTGTTCAAGATTGGCAACAATCTCTAACGCATTTTTTACGGTACTATGCGTTTTCTTTCCTTTAATATTGACAATTGCGCCAATACCGCAGTTATCATGTTCAAACCGAGGGTCATACAAGCCAATCGGTTTCCGTTTACATTCTTCTACATATTCACTCATCGAAATTCCTCCTTGTATTTGACGTATGGAATAGTCACTCGTGTTCCCGTCTGTCAAAAATATTTTTTGACTACAAAAGGCGTCAAAAGAGTATAGTTCAATACTCTTTTGACGCCTTTGTCTTTTCACATTATATAACAGGAAAAGTAAAAACGCAAGAAAAATTTTTCAATAAGCAGTAAATAACCGAAAAACGTTTATTCACCTTGTTCTTCTTCCAGTTCCTGCATCACTTCTTTTTCCGCTTCGTCCTTAAAGGTCTCGATTGTTTCCTGATTTAAAATTGGCAAATCATCCAGTGATTCCAAGCTAAAGTAGCGAAGGAATTCTTCTGTCGTACCAAATAAAATCGGCTTTCCCGGGGCATCCAGTCTTCCGGCTTCTGCAATCAAGCCATATTCTACTAATTTATTTACCGCATGACTGCACGATACCCCGCGGATTTTTTCAATTTCCAAACGGGTAATCGGCTGCTTATAGGCAACAATAGATAACGTTTCCAAAAGCACATCCGTCAAAACATGTTTTTTCGGAATATGAGCTACCTTAATCAGATACTCATACATTTCCGGCTTTGTACACAACTGGAAAGAACCATCTAACTCAATGAGATGAATTCCTCTGTCTTCTTCATCATACCTAGTCATCATACTGCGGATAATTTTGCGCACGGTATCTTCATCATGGTCTACGGCAGCAGCCAGACGTTCAATCTCGACAGCCTCTCCCATGGAAAATAATATTGCCTCCACAACGGCTTCTAACTTTTTTATATTCACTGTTCTTCCTCCTGCTCCTTGCCGGGATTATATGTAATGATAATGTCATCAAATAACTTGTCCTGTTCAATCGTAAACTTCCCGGTTTTCATCATTTCCAATATACCTAGAAATGTGACAATCACATAACTTTTTCCGGAACCGTTTTCCAGCACTTTACGAAAGCTGAACTTTTTATGCAGCATCGCATATTCCTCCAAAAAAATCATGTGGTCTTCTATGTTAATTTCTTCTTTTTCAATCTTGCCAAACTCACTTCGGATTGGATCGATTTTGTCCACCTGCTTCTGCATCACGGAATCAAAAATGGTTTGCAGTTTGCGAAGCGTTACATCGGAAAGCAATTCCTCATAATCGACTTCATCTTTATAGTTTTTTATCTCGTCCGGAATCGTAGGTTCTTTAAAAAACACTTTTCCGGCATCTACCTGTCTGTCCTTTAGTTCAAAGGATGCATATTTGTACATTTTATATTCTAAGAGCCGTTCCACAAGTTCTTGCCTTGGATCTTCTTCCTCTTCCTGTTCCTCTTCTTCTGCAGGCAAAAGCATCTTGGATTTGATTTTTACAAGCGTCGCCGCCATCACAAGGAACTCGCTCATGACATCCATATCTTTGGTGTCCATTTTTCTGACATAATCAAGATATTGCTCCGTAATGAGAACAATCGGAATGTCGAAAATATCTACTTTATTCTTTTCAATCAAGTGAAGAAGTAAGTCCAACGGACCATCAAACACTTCTAACTTTACTTGCAGTTCCATCTGTTTTGCCCCCTTAGCAAATGTACACTTTTTTTAGCGTTACCTATCTATAATACCCTATTTAGACTTATCTTGGCAAGTGATTTTTATGACGCTTATCTCCGGGCGGTTAAAAAAACGAAGTTTAATATGGTGAAGTCCCATCCCCCGGCTGAGTATCATCTTTTTCCCGTTTTCCTCAAACTCACCGGAATCATACTTTGGAAAAAATCGAAGGCTCGGCGAAATCACGCCACCAAGCCACGGCAGCCTCATAATGCCACCATGGATATGTCCGCTTACCGTAAGGTCAGCTCCCCATTTTGCATAACTTTTAAAATATTCCGGATTATGTGCAAGCAGAATTGAAAATTTGTCTTTCTTTACACTGCCTAACAATTTTTCTACTTTCTCTTTGGAAAATTCTCTTTTTTGCCAAACTTTATGATACCAATATTCCGGCAAGTCAAGTCCATAAATATCGACTTCACCACAAGACACTGCCTCATTTTTTAGATACTTTATTCCCATTTGTTTTAAGTTCTGCTGATACACTTCATACTCCGGCATACGAATTTCATGATTGCCGGGTGCATAAAAAATAGGTGCCACGGAAATGATTTCTTTCAAAAACGCTGTCACGCTCTCCGTATGGTTTCCGTTTTTCACCGTCATGTCTCCCGCAATCAAAAGAATATCGGGATTCTGTCTCTGTATCATCTGCACATATTTATCTTTTTTGCGCCCCCGGCAGCAGGCATGTAAATCTGTAAGCAGGAGTGCTGTTGTGTCTTCTTTGATTTTTTCTGATTGTATGTGATACTCTTTCGTTATTGGAAAATGATTTTCCAGAATACCATCCAGTAGTAAAAGGACTGCTATCCCAAGCAGAATCATAATAACTGTTAGCATATGGCTGCTCCTAAATTTGTTTTTAAGAGTATTATAACATATTTTAGGAGGATGCGGTGATAGTTTTTTTGAGGTTTGTTTGTATCAAGTGTTTGTTGGCACTTTTTTGTTTTCCGTAATTCCGTAGAAAAGCTTTGCGTCTCGTGGGCGCTTTCGCTCGTTGAGTGCGTAGCGGTATGGGCACTGAAACTACCAGTGCCGCATACCGACGTACTCAAAACCCACGAGTCACAAAGTTTTTCTACGGAATTACTGGAACCCAAAGAAACTGGCAGCGAACGCTTAACACAAACAACAAAAAAACTGGCAGCGAATATTTGTCCCAGTTTTTCTAACAATCAAGTTTCAAAATTATATGTAACAAACGATATTAGTGCTTAGTTAAAAAGAAATTCAATTCGTGAGAGACTATAACGCGAAGCGTTATCCTGTCTCGACACGAATTGAATTTCTTTTATATTTTTATCGTATCTCTTTCGCAGCGGCTACCATGTTCCGCAGGCTGGCGTCTGTTTCTTTGACTCCTCTGGTTTTCAAACCACAATCCGGATTTACCCAGAGTTTATCCGGCTCAATCTTTTCAAGCATTCCTTTTAATGCCGTCACAATTTCCTCGACTGACGGTACACGTGCCGAATGGATATCGTATACGCCCGGTCCAACCTCTGTTTCAAAATGATTGTCACGGAGAGCATCCAAAATCTGCAAATCAGACCGGGATGCCTCAAATGTAATTACGTCCGCATCCATATCGTCAATCGCCTTGATAATATCATTAAACTCACTATAGCACATATGTGTATGAATCTGTGTTTCCGGTTTTACCCCGCTGTGCGTGAGACGAAAAGCAGGGATTGCAAAATCCAGATATTCCGAGTACCAATCCGATTTACGAAGCGGCAGTTTTTCGCGAAGAGCTGCCTCATCAATCTGAATCATACGAATACCATTCTTCTCCAAATCAAGCACTTCATCCCGGATTACAAAGGCAATCTGCATCATGGATTCTTCGATGGAAATATCTTCTCTAGGGAAGGACCAATTTAAAATCGTAACCGGTCCGGTCAACATTCCTTTCATAATTTTATCGGTCTGTGACTGTGCAAATACGGACCAGTCCACGGTTATCGGTTTGTCGCGGTACACATCGCCCCAGATAATCGGCGGTTTTACACAGCGTGTGCCGTATGACTGCACCCATCCGAATTTGGTAAACAAAAATCCCCCTAAAGACTCACCAAAGTATTCCACCATGTCATTTCTTTCATATTCACCATGGACAAGTACATCCAATCCAATCTCTTCCTGCCAGCGGATACATTCTGAAATCTTTTCACGGTTAAAAGCTACATATTCTTCTTTCATTTTCTCGCCTCTACGGTAAGCCGAACGGTTTGCTTTTACATCTTTGGTCTGCGGGAAGGAACCAATTGTTGTCGTTGGGAAAATCGGAAGACCGAGAACCTCTTTCTGTCTCTTCTGACGTTCCTTTCTCGCAGGCGTTCTCACATAATCTTCATCCTTCACTTGTTTTAGGCGATTTTTCACTTCTTCCTTTACGCAGTCTCTTCCTGCCAAAAAAAGACTTTCATTTACCTTTAACAAAACGGAATCTAAAAAGTTCTCATTCTCTGCAAGTACCTTCAAATCACGCAGTTCCGATAATTTTTCTTTTGCAAAAGCAAAGTGCTTTTTATATTCATCGGACAATTCTTTCTCCTGTTCTATTGTGTAAGGAACATGAAGTAAAGAACATGAAGTCGACAACACCGTGTGAATCCCTTTTTCCTTCAACTCTTGCAGTGCCCGGAGTGTTTCTTTATAATGATTTTTCCAAATATTTTTACCATTAACCAATCCGGCAAACAATATTTTATCCTTTGGAAATCCATACTGTTCAATCAATTTTTTCGTCTGTTTTCCTTCCACAAAGTCCAGACCAACTCCTGCAAATGGCAATTGAATCAAATCATGATATACATCACGGACATCACCAAAATAGGTCTGTACCAATACCTGACAGGACTGTGCCGATGGCAGAATTTCAGAATAAATCTTACGAAACAGTGCTAAATCCTGTTCTGTCATATCAAAAACCAAGGACGGCTCATCGAACTGAATCCACGAAACCTCATTTTTATCGCAAAGTTTCAGTAATTCCTTATATGCCAAAATGACATCATCGACAAAATCCTCTGCCGTTTTTGTACCGGTATAACGGCATAATTTCAATAACGTATATGCTCCCGGCACAACCGGTTTTACCAAAATTCCGAGTTCTTTTGCTTCCTCAAACTCACTTAGAAGTTTTTTCCCGGAAAAAGAAATGACCGTATCATCCTCAACCTCCGGAACAATATAATGGTAATTTGTATTAAACCATTTTTTCATTGCCAGTGCCTTTACATCTCCCGCTTCCCCCTGATAGCCACGTGCCATAGCAAAATATGTGTCAAGCTCTGACAAATTCAACTTCTGATAACGCTTTGGGATAATTCCGCACATAACAGCGGCATCCAAGATACCATCATAATAGGAAAAATCATTGCAGGAAATATAATCAATTCCTGCCTCTTTTTGTATTTTCCAGTGTGTTTTTCGCAAGGTTCTCCCTGTTTCTAACAATTCTTCTTCTGTTATTTCATTTCGGAAATATTTTTCCGATGAAAATTTTAATTCGCGCAATGCCCCAATCCTTGGGAATCCAATAACGGCTGTTTTCATAATATCCTCCTTCAAATCATTTTTTCAATCCTAGAATTTAAATTCATTATAACCTCTCATGTTTTGTTTGTATAATACCGAAAACAAGCGCTTTTATATAGTTTCAAACTATAGTCATATTTTTTCCTTCCACGCCATAGGATGTAACAGATTCTTTGAAGACAGGATGAAAAACCAACATGAAACAACTTTTTGGAATTTTTATATTGGCAGTTTTATCACTATTTTTTGCGGTTCCATTTTCCTATGCCCATTCTAAAGCTCCTGCCGGGAGCACCGAATCTTCCAGTGGTCAAGCTGTAAATCTTACTGCCAAAGCGGCTGTTTTGATTGAAGGAAATTCCGGACAAATTATTCTGGAAAAAAATAAGGATACCGAGCTTGTACCAGCCAGCATCACAAAGATTATGACGTTGACCTTGATTATGGAAGCTTTGGAAAAAGGAAAAATTCAACTCACCGATTCTGTCAGTGTAAGCGAATATGCTGCCAGCATGGGTGGCTCACAAGTATTTTTAGAACCAAATGAAACCCAGACAGTAGACACCATGATTAAATGTATCAGCATCGCCAGTGCAAATGATGCCGCTGTTGCCATGGCAGAAAAAATTGCCGGTTCAGAGCCAAATTTTGTAAGGAAAATGAACGAAAAAGCAAAAGAACTTGGCATGAAACACACACAATTCAAAAACTGTACCGGTCTCGATGACGATATCAAATCCGGGCATTTTTCCAGTGCCTATGACGTAGGTCTTATGTCCCGCGAGTTAATTATGAAACATCCCGGCATTTCCAAATATTCAACCGTATGGATGGACACAATTATCCACAAAACCAAAAAGGGTGAATCGCAGTTTGGTTTAACAAATACAAACAAACTTGTACGTTTTTATGATGGAATAACAGGATTAAAAACCGGATCAACCAGCAAAGCAAAATACTGTCTCAGTGCAACAGCAAAGCGAAATGGATTAAATCTGATTGCTGTTATAATGGCTGCACCGGACCATAAAGTCCGTTTTTCAGAAGCCCAGTCATTATTAGATTATGGATTTGCCAACTGTTCTCTCTATCAGGACGATTATTCCGGCATGAAGTTTGACTCTCCTTCTGTCCGTGGTGGAATCCCTGAAAAATTAACGGTGTATCCAAAACAATCATTTTCACATACTTTTTCCGCTGCTTATGAAAAAAATAAAATCAAGAAGAAGATAACATATCAGGAATTAAAGGCTCCAATCAAAAAAGGAACTGCCGTGGGATTTATCACTTATTCCTATCAGGGAAAAACGCTTGGCAAAGTTCCCCTCCTTGCTATGCAGGACATAAAAAAAGCCGGCTACACCGACTATTTACTGATGGCACTTGACCGGCTGCTGATGGCGGGGTGATGGAAAAAAAATCAATTTGTGAGAGACGGGATAACGCTTCGCGTTATAGTCTCCCACAAATTGATTTCTTTATTTCTAATAATCTATTATATTCTTTTGCTGTTGTTATAATATTTTTGAGTTTTCCCTACATCTGCTCAATATATTTGTCATGGCCAAGTTTATCCAGTTTCTCTGCCTTTGCCATAACGCCATCTTTCATTTCTTTCTTATAATCTTTTAACTTAGCCCGCAAATCTTTATCCGAAATTGAAAGCATTTTAGCTGCTAAAATAGCGGCATTTGCTGCTCCATCGATAGCGACAGTAGCAACCGGAATACCGGATGGCATCTGTACAATCGAATACAAACTGTCGACACCGCCAAGGCTCTTTGTATGAATCGGGATACCAATAACCGGAAGGTCAAATAACGCCGCACACATACCCGGAAGATGAGCAGCACCACCGGCTCCTGCGATAATCACTTCAACGCCACGCTCTTCTGCTTTTGTTGCGTAGTCAACAAATACATCCGGCATACGGTGAGCCGAAATAATCGTCATCTCATATTCAATTCCAAATTTCTCAAGCATATCTGCTGCTTTTTTCATAACCGGAAGGTCTGAATCACTTCCCATTAAGATACCTACTTTTGCCATCTTGCAATTCCTCCTGCATTCATTCATTTTAATCTAAAACTTCATTCAGACGTTCTGTTCCCGGAAGAACAAACCGTCCATTCCTTATCAGTGTAACGGTTTCACCCGTTTTTGTAAAGACAATTATATCACCAAGTTCATCATACGGAATCGTAACATCTGTGTGGCAGTTAAAATATGCCTTGGAAATATCCGTATTTCTGAGAGCCGAGCACTCGTTTTCTTTTGCAATAATTTCTTTTCCGTCCGGGTTGTGCAAAACCACATCTTCACTCATAGAATAACAGGTATCACCAAGAGCAAAATGCGGTCCTGTCTTTTCTGCAATCAAAATCGGCAGTTTTGCCTCAATGCCAAACTTTCTTCCCATCACATAGGCTGTCGTATTCGTACCAATGGCAAACTCGCCAATTGGCAGTGTCTCACGGTTATGAAGAATATTTTCCTTGATATATTTTCTGCCCTCTTCTTCCTCTTCGTAATTCGAACAGGAATACGAAGTAACCATACCATCGGTAAAGGAAAACTCCAAATTTTCATAACGCAATTCATTTAGATAAACCTGTGTCACATGAAGTACGCCATTCGTTCCGGCCAGTTGAGGCGAAGTAAACACCTCGCCAACCGGAATATTTACATCTGCGAGACAATTTTCAAAATTTGTCTGTTTCGCAGGCTCCGTCAATTCATGTAGAGAAATCCAAATATCCGTGTGGTTTTTACCTCGTCCTGTCACATGAACTTTTTCGCCCAAATCCAGTGCATCAATTAAGTGCTGCTGAATTTGTTTGTATTCTTCCATGTCCAGTGTATTGACCTTTACTGTTTCCTCAAAAATATCTTCGAAATCCTCACCAATTTCCGGAATCGGATAGGCGATAATCGTGAAGCTGTAAGAGTCTTGAGGAATATACCGGTTTTGGAGCAAAGAATAATCTCTGCGGTAAGAAACCGAAAGCTCCTCCTGCTCTTTTTTATACGCCGGACTTTCCTTTTTCACTTTCGGAGAAAATAATTTCTCCCCAAACACTTCAATCACTGCCGGTCCGGCATACAAAGAAGCCTCTTCCCGATACGATTCAAATACTTTCTCAGAGATTTTTAATCTTTCCTGCACCAGTGCATGATTCAGATATAAAGCATCGTCAAAACGATGATCATACTGATACTGTTTATTCGGCGATGTGCTGACAACACCAACAGCCTGCGTATTTGTCTTTCTTGTAAATACTGGCTTTAATCCCATTTTCTCAAACTGTAAAACCGCCTGTCTTACCATTGGCTCAAAACCAATATGATAACGAATCTGCACGGTCTTTTTCTTCATCAAATCAATCCCCGCAATTTCAAAGCCCTTGCGATAGCCTTCCGTATAAGTAGACGCCATGGCTGAAAGTTTTTCGATTGGCATTTTCCCTAAGAACTCCGCCATCCGAATTTCATTCTCCGTAACGTATTCCCCATAGCGGTACAAATAATCGGTATTTGCAAAATCACTTTTCATCACAATATTGTAAATCAGAGTTTCCTCCGGGCAAAGCAAATCATGAATGTTTTTCTCAATGCGGTCCTCTGCATAATCATGAACATCGTAGTAAATCGTCTCTTTCAGGTAGCGCTCGGTTTCCTCCTCCAAAGATAATACAGAAACCACCTGCAAAAACAACTCCATGCATCTTGTTACTTCTTCTTCGTCCTCTTCAAACGCCGCTACAATACTGTCACGGAATCTGGCATAAAACCAGCACAAATACTGTCCGGTCTTTTCGCCGAATTTCTTAACACAATATGCCGGATTTGCGTACGAAGTTTCATAATTATCCCCCGCTATTTCTTCGTAAAGACTGTCTGTCCATTCTTTTCGCTGTTTTGCGTCTTCTGTACCATCCATTACATGAAAAATCGTCACAAATAAATGTGCCGCTTCCTTGATATAATTGCCAAATGCGCCGTCAATCTCCGTCTCCAGTTCCATAATACGATTTTTTGCAAGTTCGTATCGCTCCATCTTTTTATTCTCCTTTATTCCAATAATTCAAAATTCAAATTCAGCAAATGCTCATTAATTTCCATAACACTCATTTTTCTGCTGATTCCGTATAAAATAATGCTGTCCCGCTGATTACGCGGATACAGGACCGGCAGTTTCCATGACCGAAGCAGCCTCTGCGTCTGCTCCACGGTAAGTTCAAATGCAATGCAGAGTGCTATCACTTTGCCCTGCGACGGATTTTTCCGCTCACCATTTAAAATATGATACACATAAGAGCGTTCCAAACCACTCCGCCTGATAATATCCGTAGGCTGTAAATTTTTCATGTTCAAAAGACGATTCAAATAGTCTCTACTATCAAACTCGTCAAACTCATCCTTGTTTTCATTGGCAAACGACTCAAAATCCTGTTTCGTCGTCGCAATTTCATGTAACAGTTCTCCTGTCGATTTCTTCGATTTCACCTTGGTATTCTCCCCAATTCTTCCACAATTTAACAAACAAATTATAGTACACAAATGAGAAATAGTCTATAGTTATAATTTTTTTTTGCCGAAATGTGTTTTTTGTGATAAAATATATATAAAATTTTTAAGTAATGAAATGAAGGGAATGGTTTTTATGGAACTTAAAGAATTTATGGACGTATCCAAACTGCAAAAAATTCAGGACAATTTTTCCGACGCTACCGGCCTTGCTGCAATTGCTGTCGGAAATGACGGACAATATTTAACAGAGGGCAGCAATTTTACTGAGTTCTGCATGAAGTACACACGTGGTTCAAAAGAAGGAAACCGCCGCTGTGTCAAGTGTGACAACGAAGGCAGTGGAACTTACTTCTGCCATGCGGGACTTATGGACTTCTCAGTCGATATTAAAGTAGGCGATGAAAAAGTGGGTGCAATTATCGGAGGACAGATTCTTCCGGAAGCCCCGGATGAAGAAGCTTTCCGCAAAACAGCAAGAGAACTTGGCATTGATGAGGACGAGTATATCGCCGCACTTAATAAAGTGACAATCAGTTCCGAGGAAAAAATCCGAGCTGCCGCCAATCTTTTAGAATTAATTGTAAACCAGTTAGTCAATCTGGAATACTACAAATACACAAATGCTTCCATGCTTCATGCATTGCAGAAAAAAACACAGGAGTCAGCCTCCTTTGTCGATGTCATTAACAAGGACACCAGCCAGTTGAAAGCAATTTCCAGCAAACAGCGTATGCTTTCTCTGAATGCAAGTATTGAAGCTGCCAGAAATGGCGAAGCCGGTGCCGGATTTGCCGTTGTTGCAAACAGCATGCAGGATTTAGCCGAACAGTCCGCTGCCATTTACAATAACATTGAAGAATCCGTTCAGGGAATCACAGACACATTCTCTGAGTTAATTAACATTTTTAACGACTAATCGTGAAAAAGTACATAATCCGGCAAGCAGTAATACCGGAAAAACAATTGCAGTTAATATTCCCAGGCGCAGATTACCGGAAAACGCACTGGAAACAAATCCAACGAGGGTCGGTCCTCCGGAGCATCCTAAGTCTCCGGCAAGTGCAAGCATTGCAAACAGGATCGTCCCTCCTCTTTTTATGGCTGCCGATGCCTTACTGAAAGTTCCCGGCCACATAATTCCCACAGAAAATCCACAGATAGCACAGCCAATCAGTCCAACTATCGGAACCGGCACAAGAGAAATGCACAAATACGAAGCAACACACAATACACAGCTTCCTTTCATAAATCGGTCTAAATTAAGTTTTTCACCGTATTTTCCATAAATCAAACGCGACAATCCCATCAAAACAGAAAACATCATCGGTCCGACCAAATCCCCCACTGTCTTCTGGATATGAAGTCCTTTTTCAGCAAATGTGGATGCCCACTGGCTCACTGCCTGTTCTGATGCACCGGCGCAGAGCATCATCGCCATCAAAAGCCAAAACACCTTTACTCGAAACAGTTCAGAAATTGACATCCCACTCTCCCCTTCTTCATGAAGGCTGTAAATAGGAACTTTCGTAAACAAAATTAAATTAGCTGCCGGCAAAAACACCCAGATTAGGGCAAGAATCTTCCAATGCGATGTTCCAAACAAAGCAAAAAAAAGTGTGGACAACAAAACAACACCGGTACATCCCCAACAGTAAAATGAATGTAACAAACTCATGGCTGATTCTTTATTATCCGTCGGACACGCTTCCAAAATCGGACTAATCAAAACTTCAATCAAACCGCCACCGATGGCATAAACCATAACGGCAAGCAAAATGCCGTAAAATTGATTTGAAAACAATTCCGGTAAAATCGTAAGCAGAAAAATACCGGTTCCCGCACAAGCGTGCGCAATAATAGCCGATGCCCGATATCCGATTTTATCAACAAAACCGGCTGACAATAGATCAACCACTAATTGAATCACGAAATTCACCGTGATTAACAGCGTAATTTGTGTCAGTGGAATATGATACTCCGTCTGAAAGGTCACAAATAAAAGCGGGACAAAGCTATTCACCACCGCTTGCACGATATAACCAATAAAGCAGGCATACATTGTCATTTTATAATTATTTTTCATTCCACACACCTCATTTATCATCTGAACTAATTAAACCATTTACACTCGATTTTTGCAACCATTGATTGACGTGTTCCTGCAAATTATGAGATAATACAAGAGCTGAATAAAATAATACAAATACGACAATAGGGAGTTTTTTATGGAAACAAAAAAAACGGCAAACGAAATCGTCATCGCGAAATTAAATACCGCCTCTGACCGCCTGACAGAACTTGTAGAACAGGACGGGTTTTATTATGTGCGAAAGGAAATCACGCCAGAACAGTATCCTGTCATAAAACAGTTCTATGAGTACCAGCAGCACTCCCCCTCTCCTGCCATTGTTACAATTTACTCCGTCTACGAAAAAGAGGGACACTTCTATATCAATGAAGAATGGATTCGTGGGGAAAGCGTGGAAGAACATCTTTATCTGCAAGGTCCATTTTCAAAAGATGAAGTAATCCGTTATGCAATGGATTTATGCCAGGGTTTGCAGTGGTTTCACAAGCACAATATGATTCACCGCGATGTCACCCCCGCAAATGTTATCATTTCAGATGACAAAAAGGCATACCTCATTGACCCTGGAATTTTACGCGAACTAAAAAAAGACAAACCAAGTGACACACAGATACTTGGCACTCCCGGATATGCAGCCCCAGAGCAGTTTGGCTTCACGCAATCGGATGCCCGCACCGACATCTATGCACTCGGTGTACTCATCAATCAGATGACAACCGGAAAAATGCCAAAAGAGGCGCTTCCAAAAGACAGACGTCTGCGAAAAATTGTAACCAAGTGCACACAGATTTCTGCCAAAAAACGATATGTAAACTGTCATCAGATTTACAAACAACTCGATGCCGTTTTACCGGAATACACCCCTGCTGACATCCGTTTTCTCAGAAAAATTCCGGGATTTCGCAGCGCTACTTTGTGGAAAATGATTCTGGCAGTGTGCCTCTATCTTTTTGCCCTGCTCGCCTTTTTATCACTTGCCTAATAAAAGTCGACTGTCAGGACACCACAGACGAAAGAAAATTTCATATCCTTATTCTTGTAAAATACATGGTTCTTTGCAAGGAAATTTATGTTGTATTTTTCAAGGAAATATTCTCATGTAAATACTCATGCAAATGTGCTACTCTATGTTACATGGGATAATAAGGAGGAAAAAAATGGAATATGCAACAGAAGCACTTTCCGATGAGGCGAGCGAAATTACACCAAATGACCTTGCCGGCGATTATGCGTGTATCGCCGAAATCATTGGAATTGAAAATACGATTTTATTACATAAGCACTATCGCGGTCAGCAAATCACACTTCCTCAACGTCTATATTCTGTTCAATATGTCGTAAAAGAAGTGGAACGGCAGCTCGGCACTCATTCACTCTCTGATTTGGCGAAGAAATACGGATATACTGAACGCCGGTTGAGACAATTAATTAAGGAGGATTCAAAATTATGATGTGGATTTATTGTTTTTTAGCTTTTATTGTTTTTCTTATCTTACTGATCATTTACTTGTTCCGTCACAAACGAAAAAAAAACATTTCAAAACCACTTCGTATAATTGTGTGGGGTACGGGCATTTTGACACTAGCTCTTTTGGCAATTTCCTGTTTCTTGCCACAAGATACGCAATCGAATGAAATCAATCAGAAAGAACAAACGGAATTTTTCCGTATTTCCAACGCCATAAACAATGGCAAATTTGACCATATTCTTTCTGACATTGATACGCTGTTTCCACCTACCAAAAATTTGGATTCTACCAGACAAGACAATCGCTTTATTCTTCTTCGTTTGTATTACGAAAAAACCGGTGATACAAAGAAAGAAAAACAGTTGCTTGAGGAAACCCAAAAAGACACATCCATGATGAGTGATGAAGTGATTAAAAAAATCGTAGAAAACCGATTGAACGAACTTCAATAATAAAAGAGGAAGCGCCTTGCGGGGTTGCTTCCTCTCTTTCTATTACTGCACTGCCTCACCTTTAATAATGCTTTTTACAAGTTCATCTTCTTTATCAATTTCAGGATTGTTTTTAGCTTCATTGATTAATTCTTTTGCCTTCCTTGTATCACCAATCTTTTTATAATAATTCCATAGAAGTACAAAACGGTTACTTACGTCCATTCCTTTCACTTCATCCTTCTTCGGATAAAGTTTATCAATATCCTCAAGCACATGGTCAACTTTATTGTTTTGTATGTTTTCTGCTATTCTGGCTTGTTCTTTTGCTTGATTTAAGTCAATTTTTTCTGATTCAACACCAAAGAAATGACCTAATATAAAAAATCCAATTGTTGCTAAAACAAATATTCCGGAAATCACCAATAATATAATTGGTTTTCTCTTTTTTACCTTATACCTAATCAAAGTAATAACGATAAAAATAATTGCTAAAACTAGCATTAATATCGCAAACGATGAATAGTCAAAAACGTATTGAATTGTTGATTGTTCATTCATATTATTTTACTTCCTTTTTATTCTTTAATTAAGATGTGAAAATTGTATCCAAAATAGATGGCCAATCGTTTAAATCCTGTTCATTTCCATCAAATTCATAATACTTAACTTCAAACGTTCCCTCTTGCATATCTAGTTTGAACATAATCTCACAATTTACATCTTCACCATCATAAGTACACTGACCTGTGAAATCAATAATTTGTTCTCCGTCCATTTCTACATATGCCCAATGCGGATTATTAAAGAAATCCTCAAATGCTTCCCCATAAGTTTTATCCAGATAATCCGTCGGAGTTGCTGTTTTGATTAATTGAACATAGTAATCCTCGTCCTTTTTTTGCGTGCTATCTTCTGACGATGTTGTCGCGTCCTCACTTGTTGGTTCTTCTGTCACTTCTGGCGTTGCTGTTGCTTCATCCGATGAATGACTATTATACTTCTCCTTATACGCCTGATTATATAAAATATCCTCTTTCTGTGTCTCATCTAATGTAATCCCATTTTGAGAAGCATATTTCTCGAACATAGTAAATAAAATTTCTTTCATTGTTGATTCTTGTTCTTCTTGTGATTTTCCAAATCCAAGAAAGCTGACCTCCATCGGTGAGTTTACATCAATGTCAGAGATTGGAGCATACGAATCCGGATAATTAAACTGAATGGTAATGTCGTTTTCTACATCTCTATAGGTATATTTCGCATTAACTTCAACAATTAAATGTTGACCATCCTTATTTGAAAATGAATTAAAATACCCCCAATTGACATCTGTACATGCAGCCTCTATTGCCTGACCATACGTAATATTGGGAATACTAGCCGGTGCTGATATCATCGTATCAGATGATAAGTCATTTGCCGTTTTTTCATAAACAATAGGAATTGCACATGCAATTATTGTAACTATAATAGATTCCACAATTGTAGTAATAATACGGAACGTAGAATAATTCAATTTTATTCTATGTCTTACAAAAAGAACACCAAATATAGCAAATCCTACTGGCAAAAACCTAAGCAACCATTTTATCCAAGTCATATTTTTCCTCCTAAAACTATGTGCACGACTAACAGAAATATAGCCCAGCATACATATTCATTTTACTCACTCTTCCATTCAACTTCGTATTCATCCATTAATCTATCACGTTCTTTTTCGTATTTATCATAAACAGAATCTGCATCTTCAATAAGTTCATTTGCTTTTGATATTCTATCTTCATCCTGAGTATCAACAGCATCTACCATTTTATTATATGCTTCTAATTTTTTTGTCAAATATTGAATAAGTAATGACTTCATCTCATTAAATTCAGTATATTCACCAAAATCCACATTGCTTGCCTGTTTAACCATCTTTTCGTAATTCGGAATAACTGTATCCTGCAAAACCTGCTTAAATTCAGCATCCCCACTATTTTCATCTTCTTTCACCTTGGTATACGCATCATTTGCTTCTGTCTCTAGTTCCTTTGCTTCTGACAAATCCACGTTAATAAACTGAAGTAACCGGTCCTGTTTATCCGAATCCACACAACCGGTAACACCAACCATCACAACAAGTGTCATACACATCACTAATATTTTCTTTAAAGTTTTCATATAAAGTCATCTCCATTTTCTTTGTTAAAATTATAATTTTGTTTTCTAGTAAGAACCAAATTTGTCATTTGCCGACATTATAACAATCTTATGACCTCGAATTGATTTTTCATCACTAAATCTACTAATCAACGCAAGGATTAATCCCATAATATCGGCACCATACGTACCCGAACCCATCATAAACATTTCTTCACTATTTGGCGGAAAACTGTTTACATACCACGAATTTGGTGGCGACATAAAAGATAATTTATAAACATCTTCATATGCCACACTATGAATACGCTTGTTATAATAAAAAATAATTCGTTCTGAAGTTAATGCAACAAACTTTTTAGGCGGATTTGCACAACGCAATGCAGAATTAATCGCCAAAATTATTTTTTCATCTGCTCCTATTGCATTTGACAAAACCTGACACACACCGGAATAAAACGTATTATTCTTTTCCGGATAGGTAAAATCACTATTACTGCTGCATTTTTCATACAAACTGTTTATTAACTCGTCTGTTGTCTTTCCACTGCATAGTTCATCTACCATGATGTTCCAGCTTTCTTTACAGGTTTTACTCATATCCATGTCACGTTGAATAAACAAACGCTCCACAATGTTTTCGCTTTCTCTCTCATCCGCAACTAAAAACTCTCCGGAATTTGCCCGTTCAACGGTTTGACGGAGCGCATCCGTAAAATCCTGAAAAGTCTTTGGTGCCATCAGTGTAACAAAAGAATATTCAGCTCCTGATTTTGTTGTGATAACCAGTTTACTGCCAAAAACACTCCAAAAAAGAATTAAGTCAATAATCAAAGTAGCACCCACAGTAAAAAATGATGCAATCGCAAGCAAGCTGAGTAAAATAATATTACAAACACTCATATGACGTTTTACATTAACAGACGCTATATCCTTGTAACGAATCTCCCTTACCTTTTCATAGTTTTGTGGAGCCGTTCGTATAATCAATCTATCCTCTGCAAAATCTAACATACTTGCAATTCTAGTATTAAGAAAACCAAACTTTTCTCCTGTTGCTGAACGAAATAAAATTTGTTGACCTAATAAATCATTGTCAACATAAATTTCCTGTTCATTCATAATTTACACCTCCTCTTTTTATATTTGTAAATAAAATTACTAAATACACTTTAATTGATAGGAACAGAAATATCATTGGAAAAATACAAGATTATTTTCCTTTTCAACTCCGCACCCACACAAAAAAAACACCCTTCCGGGTGCTCTCCATCTACCTTCAAATCCATTGATTCAATTCATATGAGCAGCACGATAAGCCGAGTTCTGTCGTTGAGTGACCATCTATCTGGACCTGCTGTTGCCAACAGGCTCTAGCGACCTACCCGGAAACACGACGGGCCGCCGTATTGCTTCCTGTTCGGTCTTGCTTCGGATGGGGTTTACATATGCCCTCCCTGTTACCAGAGAGGCGGTGAGCTCTTACCTCGCCATTCCAACCTTACCACGGGCAAAGCCGTGGCGGTATATTTCTGTTGCACTAGCCTGGGAGTCGCCTCCACCGGACGTTATCCGGCATCCTGCCCTGCGAAGCTCGGACTTTCCTCACCCATTCCCTTTCGTCTGAATGGGCGCGGTCACTTGTGCTGCTCATAATGAAATCACCCTAATAATATACCACCACCGATAAATTCGCGCAAGATGGAATTCAGTGGAACATCATGTGGGTCAATTGGCAAGAAATAATCCAAAAACTTAAGCAGACGCTGTGCCTCCGCATATTCCGGACAATCCTTAGTCACCTGGAACAGTAACGGATCTGCATAAAGTTTCATAGCGGCCAGTTCGTAAATCAGTGCCGAGTTAAACATCGCGTCTGCCTCTTCCTGATAAGGGAAAATATTCTGGCTCTCGCCGCGGCGGACGGAATCCCACATAGAAATCGTTTTCTGAGCTGTATTACCACGGGTTCTTGCGTCTCTGATAATTCGGCGCAAAAGCCGTCCTTCCGTCGTTGGAATACGATTGTGGTGATCGATATTTAATGTCGTCAGTGCACTGATATAAATCTTGTATTTATCCTTTTTCGGGATGGAATATGTCAGTTTATCATTCAAGCCATGGATTCCCTCTATAACAAGGATATCCTCACTGCCAAGCTGCATAACCGGTTTATCGTATTCTCTCATACCGCTGATAAAATTATATGTTGGCAGCTGAACCGGTTTGCCGGCTAAAAGATTTGTCAAATCTTCATTAAACTGCTTCGTATCAATGGCACCAAGGCACTCATAGTCGTATTTTCCATTGGCATCTCTTGGTGTATCTTCACGATTTACAAAATAATCGTCTAAACCAATCGGATGAGGTTTCAGACCAAGGGTGCGAAGCTGAGTCGACAAACGATAAGAAAATGTTGTTTTACCGGATGACGAAGGTCCTGCGATTGTCACGATACGGCAGCCGCGCTCCGCAATCTGCACCGCAATATCTCCAATCCGTTTTTCGTGCAGTGCCTCCTGTGTCAGCATCAACTCCTGAAAACCACCATTCACAATGATTTCATTTAACTCGCCAACTGTAGAAACCTGCATTTTTTCACTCCACTCATTTGCCATCTGCATCGTGTGGTACTGTTTTATGCTTGGTTTAAATTCAGGCATTGTAACAGGTGCCTCTTTTTTCGGAACCACAAAGACAAAACCATCTTCAAAAAGTTCCAGACGAAAATGAGTCAAAATACCGGTACTGTATGGCATGGCACCATAATAATAATCTGTAAAATCGCCTAAATGATATACCGTCATGCGTGAATTTCTGCGGTATTTTAACAGATTGCTCTTATCTGACATATGCTTTTTTTCAAACATCCGTCTGGCATCTCTGGTTCGCATCACAACTTTTTCAAAACGGATATCTTTTTTTACATCTTCACGCATCCGCTTTTCCAAACGGTTAAGCAGTTCCTTTGTCGGTTTTTCTTTTGAATTTAAATGGCAGTAATAACCACTGTCTAAACAAAAATCAATCGTTATCCGGTCCTCTTCCTTAAATGCCTTTTCTTCCTGAATTGCCTTCAGCAAAAGCATTGACATACCACGTATGTAAGCACGCTTGCCATCACTGTCTTTTGTTGTACAAAAGGAAACCGTCGTTCCATCAATCACTTCATGGTATAATTCCTGAATCACACCATCCACTTTTGCGACAATAATCGGAAACTCATATTCTTTTTCCACCTGTTTACTTATATCAAACAGCGTAGTTCCTTCTTCGCATGTTATTGTTTTATCTCTCCATGTGATTTCCATGGCAATTCCTCCCTTCCGTTAGGAAAACAAATTAGAATTTGTTTAAAATCCAGTTAAGCCCCGTAATCTCTTCTGTCAATTCTTCCACACGGGCACCGGCACCGGATGTCTTTTGCATATTTAATGTTTCCTGCAATTTCATTTTTTTATCTCGTTCATCCAGTAAAAACTTACGATAAGCGGTATCGCTCACTTCCGGCAAAAGCCGTCCGTATTCATACTCAGCCGGCTCATAAGGAGTTTTTTCCTCTCCTCTTACTGCACGCATCGCAAGATACGGTTTACCGGCATCCATACAAAACTTTTCCTTTTCAATGAAAAAGCCTATCTTATGAATCATCTTTCTGACTTCGTATAAATCGGACTGCGCCTGAATTACAAGCGTGGAAACCTCCTGCATAACTTCCGGCGACTGCTCAAGAATCCGGCAGACTAACATACCGCCCATACCGGCAATCAAAACGGTATCGACCTCTCCTTGATTTAACGCCTGCATGCCATCACTCAAACGGCAGTCAATGCAATCACTAAGACCTGCCTTTTCAATATTTTCCCTTGCATGAGCAATTGGTCCCTCATTGATATCCATGGCAATAATTTTTTTACATGCTTTTTTTGAAGCAAGATAAAGAGAAACATAACCATGGTCACAGCCGACATCCGCCACTTTTGCTCCATCAGGTACAAGTGAAGCATTCATTGCCATACGGGCAGACAATTCTATTGTATGCTGCATTAGTCCAAATAATCCTTTAATTTACGGCTGCGGCTCGGATGACGGAGTTTACGGAGTGCCTTCGCCTCAATTTGGCGGATACGCTCTCTTGTTACGTCAAATTCTTTGCCGACTTCTTCAAGTGTACGGGCACGTCCATCCTCTAAGCCAAAACGTAGACACAGAACTTTCTGCTCTCTCTCAGTTAACGTTCCAAGAACCTCCACAAGCTGCTCTTTCAAAAGAGTAAAGGCTGCTGCTTCTGCCGGCACCGGTACATTATCATCCTGAATAAAGTCACCCAAATGACTGTCTTCCTCTTCACCGATTGGTGTCTCAAGCGAAACCGGCTCCTGTGAAATCTTCTGAATCTCACGCACGCGCTCAACCGGAAGTCCCATCTTTTCCGCAATTTCTTCCGGATACGGCTCACGTCCCAATTCCTGCAAAAGCTGGCGCTGAACACGGATTAATTTATTAATTGTCTCCACCATATGAACCGGAATACGAATCGTTCTTGCCTGGTCGGCAATCGCTCTTGTAATCGCCTGACGAATCCACCAGGTAGCATAGGTACTGAATTTGTAACCTTTGCGGTAATCAAACTTTTCAACCGCTTTAATCAGTCCTAAGTTTCCCTCCTGAATCAAATCCAAAAACAGCATACCACGTCCGACATAACGTTTGGCGATGCTGACAACCAGACGCAGGTTTGCCTCTGCCAGACGTTTTTTTGCCTCCATATCACCGGCTTCCATTTTCATTGCCAAATCTTTTTCCTCCTCGGCGGTCAAAAGCGGCACTTTACCGATTTCTTTCAGATACATACGAACCGGGTCCTCAATGCTGACACCATCCGGAACTGCCATTTCGATATTTTCCAGTTCTTCCTCGGTTGGCTCATCTTCAACATCCAGAATAATGTCATCCTCAGTGTCACTTTCCGGCACCATTGCAACAATTCCTTTATTTTCCAAATACTCGAAAACTTTTTCGGTCTTGTCATCATCAAGTTCCATTCCCTGGTCTGCGAACACCTTCTCAATTTCACTGAGTTCCAGTACATTTTCCTTTTTCTTGCCCAATTCAACAAGCTCATTCATAATTGTCAGCATTTTCTGCTGTTCGTCTACATTTGTATTTTCCTTATCCATCTTTTCCTCCATTTCTGTTGTCAAACAACGGCTCTTTTAAAATGAAATCTGTAATGTCTGTAACTTCCTTTTCTCTTCCATAAGAGTCTGTAGTTCTTTCATGTCCGTCACATGCCTGCTCCGGTATTCCAGACTGTACTTTTTGATACTGTGCACAACTTCATTCAGTGCTTTCTGCTGTTCGGTATCTTTACTGATTTCTTTTAATTCTTTATTAAAAATTCCGGCTACCAGAGACTGCTCCTCTTTGCTTTGGAATTTACTGATAATCATGGCCGGCTCTACTTTGCCGGTAGTTTCATACTGCTCATAAATCATCTGCGCCACTTCGTGATACGGCTCATCCACAAAATCTTCGGCGGATAAAATTCCTTTTGTCTTTTCAAACAAAACCGGGTCATTACTAAGCCATGTAAGAAATACACCTTGGCTTTTTGCAATGCCGTCTTCCTTTTGTCCTGCCGTTTTCACCATGCGCTCCTGCCGCCTCTTCTCATAATCAATGCCAACCATTCTGGCACTGTGATAGGCAACCAGTTTTTTGAAATCCTCGGTTCTTACGCTATATTCTCTGCAAAATGCCTCCATGTAATTCGTCCGCTCGATTTCATTATCAAAGGTTAAACATTTTTTTGCCACTTCATTCATAAATGACGTTTTGGATTCCGGATCATTCATGTCATATTCTTTCATCAGGTTGTCCACCTCATAAAAGAAACTCGATTTTGCCTGTTCAATCCTCTCCTTAAACGCCTCCGGCGAAAGACCTTTCATAAATTCATCCGGATCTTTATACGGACGCATATTAATTACCTTGACACGAATCCCCGCTTCTTTCAGCATCGGAATCGCACGCATCGCCGCTTTCACCCCGGCGCCGTCACTATCGTAGCACAGATATACCAAATCCGTATACCGCTTTAACAAACTACAGTGCTGACTCGTAAATGCCGTACCAAGGCTTGCTACCGCATTTGTGAATCCTGCCTGATGAAGTGCAATCACATCCATATAGCCCTCACAAATAATCATGCCTTCACCCTGCTTGCCGTGCACAAAATTTAACCCATACAGATTTCGGCTTTTATCAAAAACCATTGTTTCCGGCGAATTTAGGTACTTTGGTTTGGCATCCCCCATCACTCGGCCGCCAAAAGCAATTACGCGGTTATTCCTATCTAAAATAGGAAACATCACACGGTTCCAGAACTTATCATACACGCCACGCTTTTCATCATAAGTGAAAAGTCCGGTTTCTTTGAGAACCGAATCCGGATAGCCTTTGGATTTTACATACTGGTAAAGAGGACTTCCGCCTTTTCCTGCAAATCCAAGTCCAAACCGCACAATAGTCTCCGGCTTTAACTCACGTTTTGTCAGATATTCATAACCAATCTTTCCCTGCTCACTTTTCAAACAGGCAAAATAATAATTGGCTGCTAACTTGTTGACTTCCAGTATCGAATCCCGCAAATCCCGGCGTTTTCTGTCGTTTTCCGAATTACCTTTTTCCGGAAGTTCCATCCCTGCCTGCTCGGCAAGCCGCTCTAAAGCTTCCACAAACGTAAGGTTTTCATATTCCATTAAAAAAGTAAATACATTGCCACCGGCGCCACATCCAAAACAGTAATACATCTGCTTTGACGGGCTCACGGAAAAGGATGCTGTCTTTTCATTATGAAACGGACAAAGACCAACATAATTGCTGCCGGTCCGTTTCAGATTTACATAGGAAGAAATAATATCGACAACATCACTTCTTTGTCTCACTTCTTCCACAAAATCTTCTTCGTAATACATGCCCATCACTCCGTTACTTTTCTTCCCTACAACACAGACCATGTGCGAGGAATTGTCAAACTCTGGTATGTCGCTACCGCATACCGGTCGGTCATTCCTGCGATAAAATCACAGACCACACGCTCAACGGATGCCTCTCCGGATTTTAACATCTTGCCATATTCTTCCGGGAGTTTTTCCACATGGTCAATATAGTATTTATATAACTGGCCAATCATATACTCGGCTTTTCCCTCTTCCGCTTTTGCAACGGAATTGACATACACATTTTCAAACATAAAAGCACGGAGACCGGTCAGCGCTTCCCGCATTGTGTCCGATTGAATAATATCATTTTTATCCATGCTGTTACGAATCAAATCGTGTATCAGCGTATTGAGACGCTCTCTAAGAGTATTTCCCAAAATCTCGGTATATCCACGGGGAATATCCTCTTCTTTAATGACCTTTCCCCGGATTGCATCGTCAATGTCTGAATTGACATACGCAATCTTATCACAGAGTCTCACAATTTTTCCTTCCAGTGTCGATGGATTTCCGGAAGTCGAATGATTCCGGATGCCATCCCTTACTTCAACCGTAAGATTTAATCCCTCGCCATCCTTTTCAAGGCACTCCACCACACGGACACTCTGCTCCTGATGACGAAATCCCTCGGAATATATTTCATTCAGAATCCGCTCACCGGCATGTCCAAACGGTGTGTGTCCCAAATCATGTCCAAGTGCGATTGCCTCCGTCAAATCTTCATTCAGACGAAGTGCTTTTGCAACTGTTCTCGCATTCTGCGACACTTCTAAAGTATGCGTCATTCGTGTGCGGTAATGGTCTCCTTCCGGTGCAAGAAACACCTGCGTTTTCCCCTTTAACCGCCGAAACGATTTGGAATGAAGAATCCGGTCACGGTCTCTTTGATAAACCGGACGCAGGTCACATTGCTCTTCGTATGTATCGCGCCCCTTAGACTCATCACTAAATGCCGCATAAGGACTTAGTATGTCATGTTCTCTTTTTTCTAAATTTTCACGTATTGTCATATCCACTCTTTCCTGCCTTTCGGGATTAAGCAAAAAACAACTACATTAAAAGAATTACAACATAAGGATATTATTTCCTTTTTTTCGTAAAAAGTTTTTGCAGATTTCTAAAAAATAGTGTATGCTAAAAGATGGATTTCGATTACATAAGGAGGTGCATCATGGCAAGAGGAGCAGGAAAAAACGGTTGGGCACTCTTTTTACTGATTTTAGCAGGTGTTGTTCTTGGCAGCTTTATCAGCCAGCTGACAAGCGGAGTTGCCGGCCTGTCGTGGCTGAATTTTGGAAAAAGTTTCGGATTAGCAAAACCACTTACCTTAAACTTAGGCGTATTGGTTCTGACTTTCGGACTGACAATCAAATTCACCATTGGCAGTATCATCGGAATTATTGTTGCCGCTATTATTTACCACTTTATCTAGGATTTTATCATTCCCGCTTTTTCAGATTGGTAAAAGGTACCGTCTTTGCGTATCAAAATAATCTGAATCTGCGGGTGTTTTTTTTGAAAAGCAATTGCCTTTTCTTCTCCCATAACTGAAAGTGCGGTCGCATACGCATCCGCCATCGCCCCATTTTCCGCAATTACCGTAACCGATGCCAGATTATTATCTGCTGGCATACCGGTTCTTTTATCCATGATATGATGATACAGTTTTCCGTCTTTTTTGAAATTTCTCTGATAAATCCCACTGGTAATAACCGCCTTATCCTTTACCTTTACTGTGCCATAAATACTGCTTCCATCGGATGGGTCCGTAATTCCTACCGTGTATTCTGTGTCATCCGGTTTCATGCCGATTGTCTGCACATTTCCACCTAAGGAAAGAATACAGGAAATAACTTTTTTCTCTTTGCAAAGATCAATAATTTTCTGGGACAGATAGCCTTTTGCCGCCGCTCCCAAATCAATTGCCATGCCGGATGGAATCCGCACCTGGTAATCCGAAAGAAGTTCTATCTTTTTATAATCAATCTTTTTTATAATAGCATCTCTTTCGGCTTTGTCCGGCACATGATATTTCTCTGTCGTAAATCCCCATAACTTCACAAGCGGGTAAATTGAAATATCAAACAACCCATCCGTATCATTTCCATATTGAATACAAGCAGAAAGTAAGTCATATGTTTCCTTCGAAACTGTGACTTTTTTCCCACCTGCAGCATTAATCTTTGAAATCTCACTGTCTGCTTTGGTAACGGATAAAGTTTTCTCTAACTGCTGAATTTCGGAAACAGCCGCTGTCATCGCCTGTTCTCCGTTTTCTCCGTAAAAAGTCAGATTCATAATCGTGTCCATGGCAAAAATTTCACGCTCTGTCTTCTTTTCCTCAGAAGCTGCACATCCGGGAAGAAGAATGATGACACACAAAAAAAGAGAAATCCATTGTTTCACTCGCATCGCATGTCCTCCTTTGCCTTTTTTGAAAAACGACAGCCACAAAAATCCTGCCGGTACAAATCGTATTCTCTTGACAGTTCAATACTTCTTTTATACCCATTTTTCTTCTTAAAATCCGATGGCAGATAGGGAACGCCGTAATTTTCAGAAAGTTCTTCTCCAATCTGCATTAATAAATCCGCATTTTTATGAGGGCTGATGGAAAGTGTCGTACAAAAATAGTCATACGTACCCTCTTTTGCGTATTTTGCGGTTTCCTCCAACCGGAGTCTGAAACACTTTGCACATCTTGGCCCCCGCTCCGGATCATTCTCATGCCCTTTTGCCATTTTTTCAAAAAGCTCCGGTTCATAATCGGCATCCTGCATATGAATTTCTTTTCCAAAAGGCACTGTCTGCAAAAAACGCTTTAACTCCTCTTTTCTTTTTTGATACTCACTCGCTTCCGAAATATTCGGATTATAAAAAAATACCGTAATATCAAAAAAATCATGCAGGTATTCTAATACATAACTGCTGCATGGTGCACAGCAGCAATGAAGAAATAATCGTTTTTTTTCTGAAAACGATGCCAATAATTCATCCAGTTCTTTCTGATAATTTCTGCGGTTCAAGGTCTCATTCTCCTTCCATTAAAGTTATGACGCCTGCTAAATTTCCCCGTCTGCCACCGGTCGCACGGTGGGAAAACAGCCAGTCGAAATGACAGCAGGTGCATACGCCACTCACCTCAATCTGTTCTTTCGGGATACCGGCTTCTTCTAATATAATTTCATTTACCCGCCATAAATCGAGCTGATATTTATGTGCCGGTTTCTCTTCTAAAATCTCCTGCCACTGCTCCTCTTTAAATTCTTTCTGAAAAGCAGCCGCAACATCTTCGCTCACTTCGTAACAGTCTTTGCAAATTGATGGTCCGATTACCGCAAGGATATCTTTGGGATTGGAGCCAAATTCCTCTTCCATGCGGCGCACCGTTTTTTCCCCGATTCGCTTTACACTTCCCCGCCAGCCGGAATGACTTGCCCCAATTGCTTTTTTTACCGGGTCATAGAAAAACAACGGCACACAGTCCGCAAAAAAAGTCATCAAAACTACTTTTTTATCATTCGTAATCAATCCGTCGATGCCAATGATATCCGATTCTCTCACAACACCTTTGCCACAGTCTTTTTCATCAACGCGTAAAATTTTTGTCTCGTGTACCTGATTACTAAGCACCACATTTTTCACCGGATAACCGACGGCTTTTGCAAATCTTCTATGGTTTTCAAGCACGGCCTTCTCATCATCGCCTCTTGTAAAACTTAAATTCATAGTCGCACAGTCTCCCACACTGACACCGCCTAATTTCGTAGAAAAACCGTGTTTGATTCCCGCCTTTTCAAAAAGAGGGAACGTTAAATATACCACACCATTTTTTTCATTTTTTATCATTTTCTCGCACATATTTTCCTCCTGTCTGGTATACTTATAAGTGAAATTTGTAATGCTAATTTCATACATGGAAAGGAGATTTTGATTATGCCTTGTATTTATGCCCATAATTCCTTTGGCAAAGAAGTACAAAAAATACTTCCCAAACCACTTAAAAATACCATTCGCCGACACCCTGCCGCATTCCGTATCGGATTGCAGGGACCAGATTTTTTATTTTTTTATCATCCCTTATTAAAATGTAAAACCAACCAATTAGGCTATCACCAGCACAGTCATGCGTTCGATGCCTTTCTTGCTTACGAACAGCCCATCATCCGAAAACTTGGTACAGACTCTGCCGCCTATGCCTATTTGCTCGGCTATATCTGTCATTTTGTGCTAGACAGTGAATGTCATACCTATATCATTCCAAAATCTACGGAAGCCGGAAAAAATCATCTGGTAATGGAAAATGAGTTTGACCGGTTTCTGCTGAAAAAAGATGGTTACAATGCCATCTCTTATCCTATCTGGCACATGATACCAAACGATAAAGCCACTATCCATGCCATTTACGAAGTATACCGCCCATTTGCTCTATCAAAACATAAAATCAAACGAGCTCTTTCGGGCATGCGTTTTTATAAGAAACTTCTAACCTGTGGCTGCTCTTTGAAACGGTTTGTGATTCGTCTGCTTATGAAAATCACATTCCACTACAAACAGCTTGAGGGACACATGATGACACTCTGTGCCAAATCCTACGCAAAACACACCAACGCCGTCCTCTTAAAACACTATAAAAAATCGATTTTTTTGGCAAATGAATTGATTTTGGATTTTCACAAAAGTGTGACGCAGGGAAAACCACTTCACAAGCGGTTTCACACGACACTCAAAAGTAACGAGCCGCTTGACTAATCCATCAAACCTAAATCCCTGCGGTACTGCCTCAAAAATTCATACACAAGCGTTCTCTTTTCATGCCAGAAACGCTTGCCGGGTGCTGTCACAAAATCCATCTGTTTCATATGACGGTAGGTATATTTTTCAAAATGCCTGCAAACCTCATTAAACGATGGATTTTCTTCTTTGGATGTAATCCACGAATCGAGTACAATTCCCATTGCTCCGGTATCATCTAACATATCCGCTTCCATCAGAACAACCAACTCCAGTGGCGTTGTTTTCTCATGCAAAAGCCGTTTATTTGGGTGTTCTAATATCAAATAGCAGATAAAATCAATCTGCTCGGGCGTATACGGACGCCGTTCCAAATAATCTCTGCAAATAGCGGCACTTTCTTTGGCGTGTCCTTCATCTCCCTGCACGGCATATCCTACATCATGGAAAATTGTTGCAATCTTTAAGGATTCAACATCTAAACTGTCATCCTTTAACTCTCTCGTAATGCGGAGCATCCACTGATAAACCCGCAGTGTGTGGGCGTATCGGTCATATTCAATTTTGTTCTTACTCTTATCGCCCTTTCTGCGGTCATAGCTGTAAAGCATTTCTTCCACATACTGGAACATCTTACGATGCTGTTTCATGATTTGCTCCATTTCCAATGTGTTTTTTCTGATTTTTCTTCCAAATCAGTATTATAGCACAGCTTTCCCCATTTGTGCAAAGAAATCAATACCAATGTTTGACAAAAGACCGATTTGTATGTTACAGTAGGCAATACGATTTGATTTAAGGAGTTTAGTATGAAAATTCAGTTATCCGAACATTTTACTTATAATAAATTATTACGTTTTGTCTTTCCTTCCATCGTCATGATGATTTTCACATCCATCTATGGCGTAGTGGATGGTCTTTTTGTGTCCAATTATGCCGGAAAGACAGCGTTTGCCGCAATCAACCTCATTATGCCGTTTATTATGGCACTCTCCGCCCTTGGTTTCATGGTCGGAACCGGCGGCAGTGCCATTGTAGCAAAAACTTTAGGCGAAGGAAAAGAAAAAGAAGCGAATCGGTACTTTTCCATGCTCATTTATCTGACGATTTTTGGTGGCATCGTTTTAAGTGTCCTTGGAATTTTACTTGCAAGACCGGTCAGCATCGCACTTGGCGCCTCCGGAGACCTTTTAGACTATTGTACCCTGTATGGGCGCATTACGTTTTTATCATTAACACCGTTTATGCTGCAGAATGTATTTCAGTGCTTTTTTGTCACGGCGGAAAAGCCAAAACTTGGTTTACTCGTCATTGTTCTTGCCGGTGTTACGAATATGGTACTGGACTACCTGTTTATCGCTGTGTTTGGCATGGGACTTGTCGGAGCTGCCATTGCAACCGTCTGTGGCGAATGTATCGGTGGCTTTGTACCATTAATTTATTTTGCTGCCAAAAATTCAAGTCCGTTTTGCTTAGGAAAAACCAAATGGTATCCTTTTATCCTGAAAAAGACTTGTACAAATGGCTCCTCGGAGTTGATGACAAACTTATCCAGTTCCATTGTAAACACACTATTTAATTTCCAGCTTATGCGCTTTGTCGGCGAAAACGGTGTAGCTGCTTACGGAACAATTATGTATGTTAATTTTATTTTTGTTGCGATTTATTTTGGATATTCGATCGGCAGTGCTCCTATTGTCAGTTACCATTATGGCGCACAAAATCACAAAGAATTAAAGAATTTGTTGAATAAAAGTCTGCGTTTTACCGGTATCTGTGGCATTTTCATGTTCATACTCGCCCAGTTGATTGCGACACCCCTTGCCCGCATTTTTGTTGGATATGATGTGGATTTGTTTGAATTAACCAGACATGGCTTTCGAATTTACTGCACAACATTTCTTGTGTGTGGACTTAATATTTACGGCTCCTCATTTTTCACAGCCTTAAATAATGGACTATTATCGGCGCTGATTTCTTTTTTGCGAACCCTTGTATTTCAAGTCAGCGCTGTCCTGATTCTGCCCATTTTCTTTGCGATTGACGGTATCTGGTCATCGGTTCTTTTAGCAGAACTGCTTACCTTAGTCGTCACTGCCATCTGCATCATTAAAAAGCGCTCCCGCTATCATTATTTCTGATGTTCGGCAAAGATTTTATCTACCGCCTGCATCGCATTAAGAACGGTCTCATCCATTTTGTAGCAATAATGAGAACCGTTTCTGCCAATCGTATATAAATTTTTTATTCCATCAACAAAAGAAAGTAATTCTCCCTTCTTTTCGTAGCTGCCGGCATACGCCGGATAAGCTTTCGGAACATACTCTCTATGATAGCAGACTACTTCTCTGCCCGATTCAATAAATCCAATTTTTTTCAACTCGGACACGGCAATTTTCGCACACTCATCCTCCGACAAATTCCAGAAGTCGTCTCCTTCTTTGCAGAAAAATTCAAGTCCCAGCCATAACTCATTTTTCTTTTTCACAAGATACGGCGACCAGTTGTTATAGACTTGAATTCTGGCAAGTTTTATTTTCGGATCCTGCACATAAATCATACGCTCCGGAATGTTTTCCATGGAAAATGCCCCATTCGACAATTCCGGCCACTTAATACACAGTCCCATAATCACACAGTCTCGGTATTTTAATCCGTTAGCAATCATCCGCAAAGAGATTGGAACACTTCCCGTCATATTGGCAAACAATGTATTTAAAGGCATAGTTGAAATGACAACATCCGCCTCCTCAAATACTCGTTTTCCGTTTGATTTTATATAACTGATTTTTTTCAGCATATTATTATCTAAAACAAGTGAGTCTACCATTGCTCCCAATTCAATAATTCCACCTCTTTTTTTTATCTTCTCTGCAACCTCCTGCCACATTTGACCGGCTCCCAATTTGGGATAGAGAAAATATTCTGTCTGAACTCGATTTTCCCCATGCATTGTTCCCTGCTCACAGGAAAGATTTTTTAGAGATTCTCCCCAACATTTTTCCATATAATCCTGCAGAAAGGTTTGATAAATAGTTTGTCCAAACCGATTCATGTAGTAATCTTCTAATGTATGTTCTTTCCTCTTCTTTATTTTACTTTTTATTAAGCCACATATACATTTTAAAGTACAAAAGCTGCCAACCTGATTTCTGAATTTTCGGTCAAACAAAATCGGATGACTAACATAATTCCCTTTATAATACAGTTTTAATTTTTGTTTTCTCTGAAACATACGCTTGATATAGTTTACTCCTCTTGAAGGCAAAAATTGATTCCACCAATCTAAAACTTTTTCATTCACCATAAGAAAACGATGTCCTCCCAAGTCCATTCGATAATCTTGGAAGTCTACCGTTTTTGCTAATCCACCAATTTGATTTTTTTCCTCTAATACAAGCACCTGGCAGGAATCCGTCCGGTTTAGTATCTCATACGCCGCCGTAAGTCCTGCCGGGCCCGCCCCTATAACGATTACTTTTTTCATATAGTTTATTTTCTTTCTTTATGTAATATTTTGTCATAATTATATCACTATTAGATAACTATTTCAATGTTTTTTTTATTTTTCCTAGCGAAATTATATAAAATGTATAAAGATATTAAAAAGATTAGTATGTGTGTGCTTGTGTCAAGGGTTTGTTGCCACTTTTTTTATTTTCCGTAATCCAAAGGAACTGGCAACGAACAATTAATGCTTTGAATGTCTTCCACTCTAATCAATCACTTTTTTATTTTAGACAAGAGAACCACAGTTTCAACGGTACTTTCATTTTCCCAACTTATATCATCTATCACAGTACCATTATAATATACTGGGAATCTGAAGTGTATATGTTTTAGAAACTTGCCATTTTCAAGGCGTTCCGGATAAAGCTCAATGCTTTCCACGAAAGTTCCCATGAATTCCTTCTTCTCTGCATCTGATAATTTATCATATAACTTATCAAAGGCAATTAGGAAATTGTAGATTCTGTCCCCTGACAACTGCTTTCTTCGAATATGTGCCAGGCGACTCTGTATTTCATCCATATGATTTTCTGTCAGAGCCATTTCATCATATTTATCATAAAAACGCTTTTGCAGGTCATCATATTTCTTCTCATACATGGAATCTGTCACATCAAGATTATCCATCTGGATAGCTATCTTGTCCTTTGACACCTCAAGCTGCCTCATTTTCTTCTTTAATCCATCAAGCTCTTGCTCCAGTTCAGAGGTATCAACTCTGGCTGCAATCTTCTCTCTGATACCCTTTTCAAAGTCCGGAGAAGTAACTATTTTCTTAATCAGCTCAGCTACTGCATCATTTACAATATCCTGTCCCCATTGCTTATGGTAATCGCACTTATGTCCCGTGGTCCCAGTAGGATGCTTACAGGCATAATAGAAATAATCTCTATAAGTGCCACCTTTTGGATGTCTCTTACGATTTACATTACCATACATATTGGCACCACATCCAGGGCACTTTAAAATACCGGTCAAAATATGTTCGTGTTCAAGGCTATGCGTCTTAACGCGCTTCACTCCCGTAGTTTTTCTCTTATCCTGAGCCGCCTTCCATTCTTCTGCACTGATAATTGCTTCATGTTCTCCGTCTACAACCATGAATTCATCTTGTTTTACAACATGAAACTCATTTCTTTTTCCCTGGACCTTCTCTGTTTTTCTTCTTCCATAGGCTAATTTACCGCAGTAAACAGGATTATCAATTACACCTTTGACAAAGGATGCCGCAAAGCCATCAATCGTATTATTCTGGCGTTTCTTTTTCACATAACCACTTTCGTTGAGAAACGCAGCAATTGCTGCTACTCCCATAGTTGTATTGATATATTTATCAAAGATAATTTTTATTACTTCCACTTCATCTTCCGCAATAAATAATGATCCATCCACAAGCTTATATCCATATGGAGCAAAACCACCATTCCATTTTCCTTCTCTGGCCTTCTGCTTACGACCTTCCATAGTCTGAACAAGAATATTGTCTCTTTCAATTTCTGCAACAGCTGATAGAACCGAAATCATAAGCTTGCCGGCATCCTTAGAAGAATCAATGCCATCCTCAACACAGATCAGATTGACTCCGAAATCCCTGCATCTTTTGCAGTGAGCTAAGTACATCAGCGGCATTTCTTCCAAAACGAGAAAGCTTAAAAACAAGAACATAGTCAATATCATCTGTGCCTGCTTCAATTAGTTCAAGCATTTCCTTAAACTGTGGACGGCCATCAACATTTTTACCGGATTTACCTTCATCAGAAAACTCTCTAACTACAACCATGTCCTGATAATCAGCATATTTCTTAAGTTTTTCCTTCTGAGCATCTAAACTGAACCCATCGACCTGCATGGCAGTAGATACTCTTGTATATATGTAACATCGTTGCTTTTTCAAATAATCACTCCTCCAAAATATATATCAACCATTTTGCCAATGCCGACAAAATGGTTGAATACTATTGTTCCTCAATCCTATTGCTGATTTTTTCAGCCTCATTTAGGACTCGAAGTTGATACTCTGCAATCTCCTTCAACGCTTCGAATCTATCTTTCTTATCCATTCCCTCTCGAATCATTTGTGCGTTATGCGATTCAAGATTCGATAGAACAGTTAATTCATTTATTGTTGCATAATCCCTAACATTACTCTTTTTTGCAAGCTCTGGATTAGCCTCTCTCCAAGCTTTTGCAGTAAAACCAAATAATGCTACATTAAGTAAATCCGCCTCTTCTGCATAAGGAAGCCACTGTAAATCCTCACGATAATTGCATACAGGAATCAAATAATTCTTAACCGCATCCGTTTGAATTAAATAATTATTCTTGGATAGAAATCTCTTTGCATCCCATTCCAACTTCTGCAAATCATTTTCAGCTTCCTTTAGTCTTTGGAACTCTTTGATCAGGTACAATTTGAACACCGGACTGATAGCAGAAGCAAATTCAAATGCAATATCCTTATGCGCAAATGTTCCGCCGTATTTTCCACGTTTAACATACAGTCCAACTGCATTAGTTTTTTCTACCCATTCTGATACGCTTGGTGTAAACGTAACAAGTCCTGCCTCTTTTTTAAAGTGTTCAGATTCGAACACTTTAAAATTCGGATTATATATTTCTTCCCATGTTGATAAGAATTCCAAAGTGCTTCTATTTCTTAACCAATTTCGAATAACATCCGCAGCTCGCGAATTATCCGATTTAGCAGCTGCTATATCTGTAATACAGATATAGTCATCTATGTCTTCATACGATACCGTAACCGGTATTCCCTGAACTGTAATAACTCTATTCTTAGCCATTATTCTGTTCCTCCTTCGCCTTATTCATCTGCTCTGCCTTCACATAATACTCAAGCAGTCGCAGAAAGTACTTAGGAACACGCTTCTTTCCATGCTCCCAGTCACTAACTGTCATATAGGGAATTTCAAAGTACTCACAAAACTGATGCCTGTTCATGCCGGTACTTTCCCTTAGTTCAATTAAAATATCTTTTGCGTCTCTATCATCATTCATAATATAATCTGCCATATCTTTGCTCCTTTCACGCTAAGCGTCAATATTATATTATCACGCAACACGTGAATATTCAAGATTAAGTATATAATCCTGCCTGTCTCCAGGCGCATTAGTCCACTCATATATCAATGCTACTTTCTGCGCGGTTCCAAGTTCTATGCTATCTCCATATTTCTCAATCATTCTTGCTAAAAAATCACAGCAGCGATTAAAGTCTCCCTGCTGTTGTCTTGTCATACTAATCATTATTTTCCTCCGTATTTTCTAATCAATGTTCTAAAAAGTCCGCTCATCTTGCTCACACTGCTCCATATATATCAGGCTGAGCAGCATGAGCAGGTATTTTACCTATATCAGTCAAACGGTGTTTTGCCGGCAACCGGCGTAAACTCCGCTTTGCATACATTGTGAAAGCCTCGACGATTACCAATACATTTCGCATCATAAATAAGTCCATATCTTTTCTGATTCTCCTTTATATAATGCAAAAAGCCGGCAGAAGCCCTCGATTTTTCAAGGTTATCTTCACACCAGCTTACATAGATATTATAAAAATCCGTTGATGAAATCTTCTTCCCGATTTCAAATTGTAGATAACCTTCAGACTTCATAAATGCCAGGATATTATTTCCCTCCTCCTGTGCATCTAGTGAATCCCCAAATTGATTACTATAAAATGCTTTTTCAATTTCTTCAAATGAAAATCGTCTTTCAGGTCTTACCCCATCTGCACCGGCAATGTTATATCCTTGATACATGTCCCAGTACACATTCATGAAACTTCTGCTTGGATCAATATGTTCAGCTGCATCAACATCAAATGATCTGTCATTGTGTCCAGCCTTAAAAACGCCATTTTCACCTTTACGACCATTGTGCCTGGTCGCTCTTACTTTTTGTTTTGCCATTAAATAATTCTCCTTCCTCGCACAAAAAAAGGAACCGATTTTATTCGATTCCTCTTAATATGCCACTATTCATTTTTTATTTTTTCTAAAAAGATTAACTTGCTTTTCCCGGCGAAGCCGTTAATTCTGCGCAGAGCGTTACAGATAATAACCCAATACTAAGTGTCGCGTCCAACACTTTATTGGGCCAAGGTTGTCACCCTGGACGGACTAATGGGCGTTGCCCCTTAACCCCACAATACGTTTCACCCTTGACCAGACCGGACCTTGTCCTGGACCTACCAGGCTTTCCACCTGGACCCGAGCGGGAACTCTCCCTGCACCCAGGCAAAGGCTCTGCCCTTGCATCCTGGCGGAGTCTTGCTCCTGCACCACTCAAAATTACATCGCCTTCCTCACAAATAAAAAAAGCAACAAATCATTATTGTGCACGGTAATGATTTATTGCTTTATATTTGTTTTTATCTGCAAGCTATATCTCTTGCGAGTATAACAATATCACACCTTTTTTCTTTTGAAAAGGGACAAATGGTGTCGACTTTGTGTCGTCGATGTGTTGTGTCGTTAATTATGCCACTTTCCCTTCTTCCAGAAAACTCAAAGTTCTTTCCTTCAATAGCTTCTTTAAATCTCTAATTTTTCCCTTTGCAGTCTCATAAGCAATTGTCCGTTCTGTAGCAATTCCCTGAAGATCAATTTCTCTCATAACATACCTGCGAAGCAATTCTTCATCTTTACCGCCAATGCTATTAAGCGCGTTGGCAAAAATTCGAAAATCGACTCTCATGGCTATGTAGTTCTTGTAAGAATCTAAAATATATTCCGGAAGTTCTTCATCCCCAAACACAAAATCTATTGCCTCTCCCTTGCTCATGCATTCAGAGATGCGAGTTATCAGGCTATTTTTGTTTAAGCTGTTATAATACTTACAATACTTCTCCCAATGATTCTTCATCATAAAACTTTCAATCATATAAATAACGCAGTGTCTCTCACAGCTTAATATATTTTTGTAATTATGATAATACTCATATAGAAATTCAAACCTATCTGAACTACTGGCAGTACAATAGGTTGACATTATATCTCTTCGTCTCAATCTCTCTCACCCACCAAATCGAATATTTGTTCGAATAATATAATAATATAATTTACTCGAAATGTGAAGTGGAAGAAAAAAATACTACAACTTTGTCAAAAGAAGATAATCCTCTTTTGTAATGGCCATTTCAATAATGTTGTCTCTCTCATGTGGAACAATCTCTTTGTCAACAAAGCCAACTTTTTTATAACAGCTATGAGCTATATCATTATGTTCAAATACACCAATTGTTACAGTATGGACTCCTAGGATGTTAAAAGCGTAATACAATCCTGTTCGCAACATACTTGTTCCATAACCTTTTCCTCGGATGGAGTCGTCAACTATAACCCAGCCAAAACGAAGAACTTTGTTATTCCCATGAATATATCTCATGATAAAATGCCCGATAACGCCGTCCTCATCTGTAAATGCAATCCAAGGATAGAAGTTATCTTCCTCTTTGCAATCGCCGTTATCGTTCAAATATTTGTTATCTATAATCTCAGCGCTAATAGGATATAAACCAAAATGATCTCCGCCCCACTTAAGGAAAACTTCCTCATCTTTTATCCAGCTAATAATCTTTTTTGCATCGTAGCTCTTATATGGTCTCAGTCGCATTTTCCATACCTCCGTAACACTTATTTTATCTTTTCTCGTAATTTACCAATGTCATCTTATCGTTTATAATATGTTCTTCACCAACTCGCACAAAACCACATTTTTCATACAGGTGGCAGTTTCCGGATTCTTGAAGAATTGTATCAAGCTTCCATACCTTAGTGTCAGGATACAATGCGAAAGCTTTTTGAATTGCAACATATCCGATTCCCTGCTTCTGATATTTAGGAAGAATGAAAAGAGGGCTGATGTATAGACAGGGTTCTTCTGGGTCGGATAGTCTTTTGCCGATATTGATGGCTCCGACTCTTGCTCCATCCTTAACAATAAAATAATACTTTCTATTTTCCTGTGAAGCCCTGTCTCTTACTCTCTCTATAGATTCAATTGCAGGTGATCCCTCATCATGATATTTTTCATATAGCGACATAAAACTCTTAATCTGCATGTCATAAAGCTGCTCTATTTCATCTTCTCGGACTCCTTCAAGCTTCACCCTATTCATCAGTTCAGTTACACTAATTCCCTGTAAGTTGAATCTCTCCTTTATCATAAGAGCAACCTCTGAAGGCTCAAGATTCGTATTATCAATCTTCATATAATTTTCGAAAGGAATCTCACCGTCATTACTTACAAGTCGATATTTTGTCTCCTCACGAAGCATACGATCTTCTGATACCACAATATCCCGCTTAGAAGCCTTGTTCTTTAAGCGGTTTTCCGTTTTGTTTCGTTCTATTCTAACTGCCCTGTCCGCAACAAGCTCCACATAATATACATTTCCACCGGTACCCTCGAATTTATCTGTAACCGACTTTATATAATCCCAATCTGACTGCATATCAAAGGCCCACATATAAGTAAATATTAATCCACTATAGTCAGTTTTTAGAAAGGCATCAAAGATATCTTCCCGAAGTTTGCCTACCACTGCTCCATCAAATTTACCAAAGATCTCGATTACCGGCTCTATCATATGATGATTATGAAAGAGTCTATAATCTGTTATTTTCATCAATTCCCGGCCCACGGTCATCTTACCAACCGCACCACTTCCTATAAGTACTATAAGATTCATTTTTATCACTTCCTCCGTACAAAACAATAATTAATCTACAAATATGTTGCAGCCTCCAGAGCTATCAATGCTTTCCCAACATTATGGTTAGCATCATGCAGTCCTTCAAACTCATATCCGCTGTCTCCCAATACATCTCCTGCTTCCAGAAAATCATAAAGTTCTAACCCGTAAAAATCACATATTGCCTGAACACCTGCAAGCTCCATTTCTACTGCTATGCACCCTTCACCTTTTCTTTTTGCCACTAGTCCCTTCGTTTCACGGAGCATAGAATCAGTTGTCCATACACGGCCTTTAACATACGGAGCTTTTATTTTTTCAAATACCTCTGCCAACACATCACAATTTTTAATAGTAATGTAGTCAGAAGATGGTGCGTAATAATGGGATGCTCCCTCTCCTCTATAACTTTCAGTTGGGATAATGAACTTACCTCTGGTTGTTTCTTTATCAAGACTTCCACAAGAACCAAACATAATATACTTTGTTGCACCAATAACATGATGGCTTTCATAACACATAGAGGATGCAACAGCAGAACCTATTCCCGTCAGATAAAAAGCTATTTTCTCTCCCTTGTAATCCAGACAATAGATTGAAATGTTTCCATTACAAGCGCCAATTTCACCTATAATTTCACATTTATAATGTGACACTAAATATGTATGTATCTCCTTAGAAAAGATAATCATACATTTGTCTGTAATATGCTTTCCGGCTCCATAAATAACATTTAAATCAATTAATGCCTCTGTCTCTTTGTCAAAAAAATCACTCTGTAGCATAATATCGCTCACTCTTTCTCTTCAATTATTGTAACTACTTTATTCGGATAAAAAAGACCACCTACCTGCAAAGATAAGTGGTCAGCATATACTATATTCTAATTATTGAACCATTTTCTCATCTTAGCAATTCAAATATTTACATACGCAATTAAGACCATACACGTTCATAATGTGCATAGCATAAATTTCAGTATATGAATATCCGACTGCAAATCTATTCATGAGAAAACTCCTTTCAAAAATTATTATGTTAAGATTACTCTTGTTTGTAACGCTTGTCAATCATTTTTATCTGTGGATGTACATTCTTGTCATTTTGGGTTCATCATCACCTTGAACCATACATAAAAATTCCCATCCATATCGTTCATAGAAGCCAATATGATCCGTCACCAAATATAAAGGCGTTACTCCTTTATTTCTCATATCATCAACAACTTTGTTTAGCAAATTCCCAGCTAGTCCCTTTTTTCGATGTTCTTCTTCAGCATATACGGCGCATACATTTGGAGTCAAATCCTTTCTATCATGAAAGTCATTTTCTATTACCCCAAGTCCTGCGACAATGGATTCATCATATAAGCATATATACCAACCATACTCGGTTTTTCCTGATAAATACGCTTTCATACACTCCAGGTATGCCTCTGCCGGCACACCCCATTTACTATGAAACCACTCAGCTGCAATAGCTACTAATTCCGGCCGTTCTCTTAATGTTATAATTCTATAATTGTTCATATTGTTAATATCCTCCAATAATATGAAAGGCAGGCTAAAATAGCCCACCTTATCTCTAATTCTTAATCAAATTCAGCACTATTATATCTTAAAAATCCCACTTGCACTTTTCTTCACAACTTGCCAGATTTTCTCTTTCCTTCGCGAACGATTCTTTGAATACTTTTCTCCGAAAGTGAAAACTGCATGGCAAGACTGGCAATAGAACTACCACCTTGATATTTCTGGCTAATCTCGTGATTTCGCTGTATCAGATATTGTCTTGTATCAGTATGACTTCCCCACTCCTTTTTAGATGTGCTGGGAATATATATTGCTTTTCCATTTACATATTGCTGAATAGTTTCTATTAATTCTTTTGGCAGAACCTCTTCTGCTCTAATATAACTCATAGTATCCTCCTAAATATAATTTCTTAGGATTCATCTGAGCTTAACTATTCTTTTTATTTTAAGCTCAGACTACTGAGCAAAAACATATCTTTTTTTCATAAATAAAATGCCCCTTTCCTTTATTAAAAAGACTTCCCCAAGCAATTAACATCACCATTATTTAGTCCGCATTTTTTATAAAACTCTAGATTATCATTTATAGAAATAAGTTCTACTGTATGAATATCCTTTACTTTAAGTTGCTCTTCTAAGGCACTAAGCAGCTTACGCCCTACTCCTTTTCTCTTCCACTTTGGAGCAACAAAAATTTCTGAAACAAAGAACATATCATAGTCTGCATAAGGATCCACAAATCCCAAAAGACCACCTATAATTTCACCGTCTTCTACTGCAGCTAAACCCAGGGCTTCAAATCCACACAAAATGGACTGCACTCTTCTTACTGCCTTTTCCTGAACCCAAGCCTCATTCCAAGGCTCCTCTGAATATGCCTGTCCCATTACTCCGGCAAGCTCCTCGATATCATTATGATTAACTACTCTTATCTCCATTTATTTATCCTCCTGGCCTCGTATTACATAAAAGCGATACAATTCTTCTTTTTCATCATCAATATCTTTGTACATTTTCTTTTCTATTAAGTTGAAACCAGATTTCTCTGCTACTTTCCATGATGGTGTATTCGCATCGAGAGTAGTTGCTATTATTTCAGACTCACTATATTGTTTAAAGAAAAACTGAACATATGCATTTATCGCCTCTGTCATATATCCTTTTTTCCTAAAAGGTGTTCCTATAAAATAACAAATACCAACCTTATCCACATCTTCATAATATGTAGAACCAACAGAGCCTATGACCTCTTCTGTTTCTTTTAGTATAACAGTGCAAGGTATATAATTTTCTCTTGGATTATCATTATTTGTTAATTTTAAAGCCTCTTCAATCCAATCATTGATCCACTCTGAACAATTAGCATCAAACCCAACTTGACTAAGACTCCCATCTTGAGACATACCAGAAAAGATAATCTCGTCTCCGCGCTGTATGGAGCGAATAATCAATCTATTAGTTTCTAGCCACATTTAAATCACCTCTTCTGATTAAGTATAAGTTCCATCCTAATATATGAAAACCTCAATTTTAATTATAAATAAACTTGCTCCAGTATGTTTATATCATCTGAAACGCCTTCAGTGCCTCCACAATTGCCTCTTCCTTCTCCTTCGGGCACCGTGGCTGTCTAGCATCCTCCGACTTTGGCAAATTGAAATTCTCAGCCAATTCAATACCACATTTCCGTTTTACCTGAGCAATATAGAGATTCGAAACCTTCATCCCATCATTATGCTCTGCAACATACTTCTTTATCTTTTCATAGGTTGCCTTTGTCTCTGCTGAAGTACCTTCCAATTCAGCAACATCAATATCCACATCAATATAATCATCCGGCTTCTGACGGAGTTGGGAAAGAAGAACAACCGTCTCTATCCCGCGTGTCCACGGAAACATATCTACACATTTTGCCCTAACCGGCTGATATCCATATTCCAAAAACACTTCTAAATCTCTGGCAAGCGAAGTTGGCTTACAGGAAATATAAACAAATGAGGATAATCCATAATCTAAAATTTTACGAATTGCTTTTGGGTGGATGCCCTCTCTTGGTGGGTCTAAGACAATTGCGTCCGGTGCCTCCGTCAGTTCATCCAACACCGTCAACACATCTCCTGCCAAAAATGTGCAGTTGTCCAGCTGATTTTCTTTGGCATTTTCTGCCGCTGCATAAACTGCCTCTTCCACGATTTCAACTCCTGTCACCTCTTTTGCCACCGGTGCCAGTACCTGCGCAATCGTTCCGGTTCCGCTATAAAGGTCATATACCTTTTTCCCGGTCAAATCACCAATGTATTCTCTTGCCAGCGAATACAGTTTCTCTGCTCCGGCAGAATTTGTCTGGAAAAAGGAAAACGGCGTAATGCGAAAACGCAGTCCCAAAAGTTCATCGTAAAAATAATCTTTTCCATATAAAATATCTACCGCATCTGCTTTCACCACATCCGAAAGACTATCATTTGTCATATGCAGAATACCGGCAAACGTCCCTGTCGTCTCTAACGCAAGAAGCGTATCTTTATATTTCTCAAGTAACTGTTTCCCTTCCGTAGAATCGATTCCTCCCTGAGAAGATGTCACCAGACAGATTAACATTTCCCCGGTTTTTAATCCCTTGCGTACAAGTAGGTGGCGAAGCACGCCCTCATGGCGCATTTTATGATAAAAGTCAATGCTTTTTCCACCCAGTTTCGCATTCCGGAAAAAGTCCTGCGTTGTCTTTAACACCTTGCGCAAATCCTCATCAATAATCTGGCAGTCAGGGACGGAAACAATATCATAAAAACTCCCTCGTTTATGAAGTCCCAAAGTAAGCGGACCATCTTTCACTTCATCCCCAAAAGAAAACTCCATTTTGTTTCGGTATTCCCAGATTCTAGGACTTTCCACACATTCATCCAGTGGAAAATCCGGATACACAGCATCCAACAAAGCTTTTACCTGATTCAGTTTCAACTTCTTCTGCTCTTCGTACGGAAGCGTCTGGTATGCACAACCGCCACATTCCGAAAAATGCGGACACGGCGGCACTGCTTTTTCAATCTCCGAAGGCACCAAAACTTCGGTCAGATTTCCCTCCGGTCTTTTCTTCTTTACTTTCTTTAATTGAAAACGCACTCTCTGCCCCGGCAGTGTATTTTTCACCTGTACATAGGTATCCTCATCTTCTACATAAACAATTCCTTTATTCGGAAACTTTAGAGATGTAACCATCCCCTCATAAAATTCATTCTTTTTCATAGTAACCCTTCCTCGTAAAATTTGCTATTGCCATAGTATAGCATAGATTTTGGGAAATGTCATTTTTTAATGTTTAATGGTTGTGGGAAATGTTTGATGCCACTTTTTTCTGGTTTCCGTAATTTAGTAGAAAAGTTTTGCGTCTCGTGGGCGCTCCCACTCATCACAAAGCTTTTCTACTAAATTACTGGAAGCCAAATAGACTGGCATCAAACAATTGACACAAACTTTTGAGCACTAAAAATAACATCCACAGTTTGCACCAACCTCCCCCTTCTCTACTCGTTTTAAATTGTTTTCACAGCATCTCCAAATCGGGAACTGTAGTTTCATCTTTGTCACTATACAGGATAAAAAAACTGTGTTTTTAGCAAGTAGTTTGTGGCAGGTGTTTGTTTTCACTCTTTTGGGTTCCGGTAAATTCGTAGAAAAAGTTTGTGATGAGTGGGTTTTGAGTGCGTCGGTATGTGTTGCAAGAAGTCCAGTGGACTTCTGTTCTGCAACGACCGAAGCGTAGCGGAGACCTCTGGTAGTTTCAGTGCCCATACCGCTACGCACTCAATAAGCGGAAGCGCCCACGAGACGCAAACTTTTTCTACGGATTTACGAAAACAAAAAATAATAACAAACACTTGCCACAAACTATCAGTTGATTTACTCACCAAAATCCGCTATACTTAAACTTAAATGACATTAGGAAAGAGGTACCGGAATGGATAACGCAACCGAAGAAAGCATTATGGATATCATCGGAAAACTGAAAAAGATTGATTACATAAATCCGGAAGACATCCCTAATATTGATTTATACATGGATCAGGTTACGACATTTATGGACGAACATCTTGCTGCGTGTAAGCGTCTGGATGACGATAAAATACTTACAAAAACCATGATTAACAACTACACAAAAAACGATTTTCTTCCACCACCGGTCAAGAAGAAATATTCCAAAGAACATATGTATCTTCTGATTTTTATTTATTATTTTAAAAATGTATTATCAATCAATGATACGCAGAAAATCTTCCGCCCGCTGACGGATATGTTCTATAACAATAAATCAAGGGATATTTCACTGGAAGAAATCTACCGCGTCATTTTTGAGATGGAGCGCATACAGACAGATAATCTTACCAAAGACATTTTGAGACGATTTAAGTATTCACAAAATCTGTTTCCGGATGTTAAGGATGAAGACGAAGCAGACTTTCTCTCCCGTTTCGCTTTTATCTGCCTGCTCAGTTTTGATGCTTACCTCAAAAAACAGTTAGTGGAGCGTTTAATTGACGAAACTCTTTCCGATGAAGCGAAGCAGAAAAAAGACAAATAAATTACGGATAGAATTGAGGTTACTATGAACGAATTACTTGCAGGATTAAATGACAAACAAAAAGAAGCGGTTCTCCACTTTGAGGGACCGCTCCTTATTTTAGCGGGTGCAGGCTCCGGAAAAACCCGTGTTCTCACCCATCGAATTGCATATTTAATTGAGGAACATCAGGTACCGCCCTACCACATTCTTGCCCTTACCTTTACAAATAAAGCGGCAAACGAAATGCGCGAGCGTGTGAATAACATTATTGAATATGGTGCCGGCAGTATCTGGGTAAGTACCTTCCACTCCACCTGTGTTCGAATCTTAAGACGGTTTATCGACCATTTGGGTTACGATAACGCCTTTACGATATACGACAGCGATGACCAGAAATCACTGATGAAAGATATTTGCAAACAATTAAATATTGATACAAAAAAATATAAAGAACGCACTTTCTTAAATGCTATTTCCTCGGCAAAGGACGAGTTAAAAACACCGGAGCAGTATGCTGACGAAGTAGCAAAAGAATACAATAAGAAGATTTTCGGACGGGTTTATAAAGAATACCAAAAGCGTCTAAAACAAAACAATGCTTTGGATTTTGACGATTTAATTATGCTTACTGTGCAATTATTCCGACAGAATGCGGAAATACTAAACCATTATCAGGAGCGTTTTCCATTTATTCTGGTGGATGAGTATCAGGATACAAACACCGCACAGTTTACATTATTAAGTTTGCTGGCATCCCGCTACCAGAACCTTTGCGTGGTTGGTGATGATGACCAGTCGATTTACCGGTTCCGCGGTGCAAATATTCACAATATTTTGAATTTTGAAAAAATCTTTCCGGCAACAAAAGTAATCCGCTTAGAGCAGAATTATCGCTCCACTAAAAATATTCTTGCGGCTGCCAGCGGAGTAATTAAACATAACTCCATGCGTAAAGAAAAAACGCTTTGGACAACGGCTGAGGCCGGTGCTCCGATTTCCTATGGGCGCTACGATAATGAATATGAAGAGGCTCAGGGCATTGCCGCTGACATTCACCGTCAGGTAAAGGATGGCATGTCCTACAGCGACTTTGCTATTTTATACCGTACCAATGCACAATCCCGTGTATTTGAGGAAAAACTTATTTATGAAGGAATCCCTTACCGGATTATCGGTGCTGTCAACTTTTATGCCAGAAAGGAAATTAAAGATATTCTCTGTTACCTGAAAACAATCAATAACAGTGCGGACGATATCGCGATTAAACGAATCATCAATATTCCAAGACGAGGCATCGGTCAGACAACCATCGGACGTATTTCGGACTATGCTTTTTCGCAGGAAATGCCATTTTACGAGGCACTTCGCCGTGTGGATGAAATTCCGGGATGTAACCGCGCCAGTGCAAAAATTCATTCTTTTGTCAGCCTGATTGAGCATTTTCGCATGAAATTACGCGGCGAAATGTATTCGCTTGAGGATATGACTCAGGAACTTTTGGATGTAACCGGTTATGTCCGTGAATTAGAGGCAGAAGACACCGATGAGGCAAATGGCCGCATCGAAAATATTGAATCTCTGATGAATAAGATTGTTCAATATGAAGAAGATAATAATGGCGGCACGTTAAACGACTTATTGGAAGACATCGCTCTCGTGGCAGACATTGACACGGTATCCGATGACGCTGAGCAGGTGCTTTTGATGACACTCCACAGTGCTAAAGGACTGGAATTTCCAAACGTTTATATTTGCGGTATGGAAGAAACAATCTTTCCGGGGGCTTCCGCCGTATTTGGCGATGACCCATCTGAACTGGAAGAAGAACGCAGACTCTGCTACGTGGGAATTACCCGTGCCATGAAAAAGCTGACGCTTACCAGCGCAAATCAGCGCATGCGTAACGGTGAAATGAATTTCAACCGCCCATCACGCTTTATTAACGAGATTCCGCGCCACTTGGTGAAACAGACCTATGGCGCAGTCCTTAAACCGGAGACCGAAAGTAAACCAACTGAATTTTCGAGAACAAAAGCTTCTCTTTATACCAAGGACCGCAAAAATCCATTTGCCAATAACCCTTACATCCAAAAGGGAATGGGAAGTGCTTCACCTGCCGGTGCTCCGGATTATCAAGTTGGCGACCGGGTGTCACACACGAAATTTGGGCAGGGCATTGTCCGCTCCCTCACAAAACTAACAAACGACTATGAGGTTGTCATTGAATTTGATGGATTTGGACAGAGAAAGCTCCGCTCTTCGTTTGCCAAACTGACAAAATTATAATTTGATAAAAAAAGTATAGTATTCCATAACTATTCGTGTTACAATATGGTTAAAGAATCTTTTTGAGAAAGGATGGTTTTTATTATGTCAGGAAAATTTGAGGAAATGATAAACAACGCTAAAATTACTGAGTTGTTAAACAAGAAAAAAGCAGAGGAAGAAAATAAAAGTTTTGTTCTTTGGATTTTGGCTATTATCGGTGCAGTTGCTGCTGTAGCTGCTATCGCATTTGCTGTATACCGTTATATGAATCCAAAGTACGCTGATTTTGATGGTGACTTTGATTATGACGAGTTTGAGGATGATTTCGAAGATGACGACATTGATGACAATGACGTTTATGTAAAGAAGACAAACTAGTTTTTATTCTCCTTTCACCCCAAAAGAACCGCCTGTACCGGACATACCGGTGCAGGCGGTTCTAATTATTTCTCTCTATTCTATTATCCTAATTCCGGAACTTTTTTTGAAATTGCAACTGCTAATGCGCCCGGTCCGATATGACACGAAACACTTAAGGAAAGTGGGTCAACAAAATCCACCCGATGTCCCGGGAATTCTGTCTCTAGTTCCTTACGAAACGCCTGTGCCTCGGTATCATCTGCCGTATAAGCAACATGCATGTAAAAATTATCCCCATCCGGATCATGGAAACGTTCTTCAAAGTCATGGCGAATTGCCTTAATCATTGTGCTTTTTGCCGCCTTCAAAGTTTTTACTTTTGCATAAGCATCTAACTTTTCTCCCTGAATCTGCAAAACCGGTTTGATTCTTAATACGGTTCCGATAGCTGCAGCCGCCGGTGTAATTCGTCCACCTTTTTTCAGATAAGAAAGCGTGTCCACCATGATATAAATACTGGACTCAAATTTCTCACGAAGTAAAATCTCCTGAATCTGTTTGCCATCATAACCATTCTGTGCCAGTTCAATGGCATCCATTACGGAGCGTCTCTGTGTAACCGAAATTCTCTGGTTATCTACAACAAAAACTTTATTTTCATACTTTTCTTCATAAGAAAGCATCATGGCAGTTCCGCAAGAGCTGCTCAATCCACTCGACATCGGAATGTAAACGATTTCATCATAACATTCTAACACACTGTCCCACAGTTTCATTAATGTATCCGGTGCCGGCTGTGATGTCATTACATCTGCGCCCTGCGCCAGATATCCATAAAACTCATCCTGACTCATGCTAATATCTTCATAAAATGTATCACCATTTACAAAAAAAGGCATTGGCACAACGTGAATGCCAAGCTTCTTTGCTTCTGACTGAGTAATCCCACTATTACTATCTGTAATTACCGCAACTTTTTTCATCTATGCAATCCCCTTTCAAAAGATACGTTACATCATATCATTCTACTATTAAACTTCGTTTTTGTCAAACAACCGGTATTTCTTTACTATTCTTTCAATCCTAAGAAGAACGGGTTTATACAGACAGAACAAAAATCCGGCAGTCGCTGCTCCAAACAACAGGTTAAAAGGAAGTCCTGACAAATACACAAAGCAAACCACCGATAAGGAAAGCTGCTGTGAAGTAAAAAAGATGGTATTTAAATCAACAATAGCCCCGTAGATGATAACGACAGCCAAAAAGCCATAGAGTGCTACAAGCCATCGCTTACTCTCCCGTCCGTAGAAAAATACGCCGGCAAAAAATCCTACCAGACCAAGTGCCACCATTTGAAACGGGGTCCATGAGCCCTGACCAAAATAAAAATTAGAAACAAAAGCACTTAATGCTCCTGTCACAAAACCTACTTCACCTCCAAAACTCACACCCGCTAAAATTACGACAGCCGCGATTGGCTTTATCTGCGGCAAAAAGAAAAATGCAATTCTTCCGGCAATTGCAAGTGCGCAAAGCGACGCAATCATCGTAAGCAGCATAACACCCGGCCGTTCTTTTTCAAAGTGAGCAAAAAAGCCAAACAAAGCAATCAGTAAAACCGCCATACTCACAAGATAATAATTTTCTCCCTTTAACACAATGATTTCATAAAAAAGCAATACAAAGGCAAGTATGCCAAGGATACTATTGCGAATTTTTTCTTTTTGCATATTTCTTCACATCCTCAATGGTTATTATGTGTGGATTTACCCGTCTGGTCACCCGGTTCATCCCTGTTGTGTAAAACTGGTTTTCTTCCATAAATTCTCTCACCGGACACTGCACAATGATTTCGCCCTGATACAAAAGTGATATTTCGTCAGCGTACTTCGCTATAAATTCCATATCATGCGACACCATAACAATGGATTTTTCCTTTTTTGTCCACTCCTTTAAAACCTCACCAAATATCTTTTTTGATTTTGCATCCATTCCTTTGGTCGGCTCATCCAAAAAATAATAATCCGCCTCTTTTCCGAGTGTAACACAAAGCGCAAGCCGCTGTTTTTCCCCACCCGACAAGTCCTGTGGATTCCGCTTTTTTAGTCCCTCTAAACCAAACCGCAAAAATAAATCTTTCGAGCATTGGCTCATTTTATCCCATTCTTTTTGCACTGTTTCTTCTAATAACAAATACATCGGATTTTGCGGCAGATATGAAAAGTTTACCGAACTCATTTTCCCATGATACGGTCGAAACTGCCTTGACATCAGCCGCAGTAAAGTCGTCTTTCCACTTCCGTTGCCACCCACAAGACACGAAATGGTATTTGCCGCGAAACGCCCCTTTGTTTCCTTTAACACATCCGGTGATTTCTTCTCATAGCGAAACGATATATTTTTCAAAGAAAAGTCCTGTGAGGATGTTTGCTTTCTTTCAATTTTTTCTTCTTCCCCATCCGGAAACACTGCGCTTTCATAGTTTCCTTCAAACCAGATTCTTGCTTCCTTTTTTGTCAAAAGTCCATCTTCCAATTGCAGATATGACGGCAAAAATTCTTCGAAAATCGTGTCCTTCAACCGGGACTGTATCGTCCTTGGCTCCCCTATTTTCTCAATTTTTCCGTCTGCCATACACAGCACTTCATCCACAAAAGCAACCAAATCTTCCAGCCGCTGCTCCGCAATTACAATCGTTACCCCAAATTCTTCATTAATCTGCCGAATTAAATCATAGATTCTCCGCGCCGCAACCGGGTCTAACTGGCTGGTCGGTTCATCCAATATCATAAGTTCCGGATTCATGGCAAGACCGGAAGCAATGTTTAAAAGCTGCTTCTCTCCACCACTTAATGTCATCGTGTCCCGCGTGACCAGATTTTCAAGCCCAAATGAACTAATCACTTCTGCTAACCGCCGTTTCATCTGCTGCTGTTCCATCCCGATATTTTCAAGTCCAAATACAATCTCATAAGAGACCTGGTCTGTCACAATCTGATTATCCGGGTTCTGCCACACATATGCACAGCCCTTCGCCTGATTGGTAAGACTTCCTTCCTCTCTTCCGCAGATTCCCGTTTCACCGGCAAGTTTGCGTAATAAAGTTGTTTTTCCGCAGCCAGACGGACCGACAAGCAAGGTAATCGTTCCCTGTTTAATTTCCATCTGTTCCACAAAAACCGCCGGTGCTACTTCATCCGGGTAGAAAAACCGGTAATCTTTCGCTTCGATAAAAGCCATGCTGCTTCCTCCTTTCCGTACATCCAAATCGGGATGCCAAGATATAAAATCCAAATCAAAATCTCCCACGCCGGCAAAAATTCCATGTGTATACTTGGGAAAAACCAAACCGGCGCAGGTGCCATTATTTGTTTTCCAATCACAAAAACACCCATCATACATACAATCGCAAAAAATACATAATCTCCCATATTCCATTTACGTGCATAAAACGATGTGCGCCCATTTTTTCCATACGACTTCGCTTTCATTGCCATACTTCGTTCTACCGAATCTTCCATCGTTTTACCAAGTAATGCGGACCACACATGCGGACGATTTCCATGCAGTGAAATCATCTGTGAAAAATCTTTTTTTGCCTTTGGCACCATACGAAGAATCATGGAAAAAAGCAGTGAAAAAGAAGGAAATCTTTTTCCTGACATCGTCATAATCTTTTCTGAAGTCATCACATGTGAAAAATCGGAAAACAGAAAAATAGTTCCTAACAAAACAACTGCCATATAACAGCCATACAGCACCGCTTCCTTTGTCACGGCGTTCTCATTCAAATAGAAAAGTACCGTCATACCACGGTGATTGAGCAGTGGATTCACAACCACACAAAGTGCCACCACCGTAAGACTTCCCACAAAGGATTTAAGCATTTTCAGAAATCCTCTATTTAGCGAAACATCAATTCCCATCAGTAACAAAAGCAATCCATATAAAAGCGGATGTCCTGCCACAATCAAAAGAACCAGTGTCATAACATAATATACAAACAAAACGACCGGATGCCTTCGCGTCATCGCATTCATGGTTTCCTCCTCTATTATTCATACTCGCAAACATAATAAAATACAATTACATCGCCATTTGATACCTGATAATTGCTCGCTCCCACATTCGGCGTCATGCCATTGACCGAATACATCCAACCGCTCTCGCTGCCACAGTCAAACTGATACAGACCGCCAATCCCCTTCACATAATAGGTGCCATACATCGGAGTGAACTCGCTATCTAGGGCGATGTTGTTCTCTTTTGTAATTCGCTTCAATATATCATACACGGACTCTTCTGCCGTGAAGGAACATTTACCGGAATAATAAATTCCGGATGCCGGAATCACCTCTTCTAACCCATTTTTCCACAACTCTTTTTTCTTTAAAATCTTCTTACATTCGATTTCAAAAGAAACTTCATTTTGGGGTTTTTCCGTTTGCTTTTCGGTCGGTTTTACTGTTACAGGTTTTTTGGTCGAAACCGTTTTTTTTGTAACATTTTCCCCGGATTTTTTTTCTGTTTTATTTCCTTTATCCTTTTTTGGTGCAGTCACAGCCGCCGGCTTAGCAGTCGGTTTTTCTGTATTTTCCCCTTTAATTTTCTCTTTTGGTGTACTTGTACTTACTGCCGTTTTCTGCTTGGGAGTCTTTATTGGTTCTACCGATTTTGTTGATTCCGGTTTCGCCGTCTCCTTTTTTTCTACAGATACCACATCTTCTTCCGAAGCATAATGTGCATCTTCCTGATTATTTGTCTTTTGTACTCCCTGTACCATAAGTGCCCCAATGATAACAAAAAACAGTATCACGCAGGCGATAATTCCTTTTTGATTCCACTTCATCTGAAAGCCTCCAAAAAAACTTCTATACGACAGAGTAACAAACAATGGACAAATCTGTCAAGCGTTGGTATAATATCTTGCGATGGTATAAATAATATTAGTAACCATGAGGTTCTTTTAAGATTAATAGGGAAGACGGTGTGAATCCGCCGCAGCCCCCGCTGCCGTATTAGGGGATGGCTTGTACATAAATGTCACTGGCATATGCCGGGAAGGCGTACAAGATTGGTTAAACCTTCCAGATGAACCTTAAGTCGGAAGACCTGCCTTATGGTGTGAAATGTGACCTTTCGGAGGGAGAGGAAATGTTTTGACTATTCATTCTAGTCATCACAGGTCCTTGTATGCCCTTTTTTCGGGAATACAGGACTTTTCTTATGTTATCGCAATACCAGAACAAAAATACGCGATACGCGAGAAAGAAGGTTTTTCTATGAAAAACAAAAAGAAACTTTTATCCGTTCTTTTAGTCTTTGTTATGACGGTAAGCGTCTTTCATGGCTATGCAGCAAAAGCAGCGGATACAGTCAAAGTAACACTTCGCCTTGAGCAGGATAATAAAACACTTGTTACACCGGTTGAAGTTACTCTGACTGATGCAGACAAAAAAGATTATGGAATCGGCCTCAGTACCAAAACACTTACCCCGCTTCATGCGCTGGCTAAGTATCTGACCGAGAAAAAAGGTGCCACAACAGAAACAATGAAAAATTATATTATGGCAAGTACAAGTCAGTACGGTTTGTTTGTTAACGGTATTAGTATTGACGGCAACTCTGATGGCAGTGCTTCCTCTGACGCTTTGGACGGCGTAAACTGGGGATATGCTGTAAATAATACAGACCCGGGTGTCGGTATGGGATCCTATTCACTAAAAAATAATGATGCAGTCACCATCTATGGACTTTGGGGCGGCGGCACATGGCCAAATAACGTAGAAACAAATTACAGTTATTTTGAAAACAGCACCTTGAACACAACAGTTTCCAACAAAACTACTGTATCACTGAAAGGTATAGGTCACGACAAGAGTTACAATCCGATTGTTAAATCAATTAGTAACGCAACTGTTGTAGCAGCAAAATATGAAAACGAAGCCAGCACAGCAACCACCGGAAATGCTGTTTCTTTAGTTCAGACGGATGAAAACGGTACTGCTACTCTTTCCTTTGATAAAGCAGGTACTTATGTACTCTCCGCTTACCGTTTGGACAGCGACGGCAAACACTCCAACATTTCCAGACCATACGGAATTGTTAACGTGCTTGCTGCAGTTACCGCACCAACAGCTACTCCAACCGTTACACCAACAGCTGCTCCAACCGTTACACCAACAGCTGCTCCGACCGTTACACCAACAGCTACTCCAACCGTTACACCAACAACTACTCCAACCGTTACACCAACAGCTACTCCGACCGTTACACCAACAGCTACTCCGACCGTTACACCAACAGCTACTCCGGCAGGAGATTCTCTTGGCAAACCGGTTCCAACAAAAACTCCGACTGCCACACCAACTCCGGCATCGGATGACAAGGGTATTAAAAAAGTTGCAAAAAAACCTACTAAGGTAAAAGTTGTTGTGAAAAAGTCAAAGAAAAAGAAAAAATCCGTAACTGTTTCCTGGAAAAAGGCAGCAAACGCAAAAGGATACCGCATCGCACTTTCCAAGAAAAAGAACGGTAAATACAAAAAAGTAACCGATACGAAAAAAACAAAATACACCTTTAAGAAAACAAAGGGAACGTATTATGTAAAACTGACCGCTTATGTTGTAAAATCTGACAAAGCTACTTTCAGTAAAGCAACAAAACCGGTAAAATTCAAGGTAAAATAAGATGAAGAAAAAGACATTTTTATGTCTGATACTCACCGCTGCCATCTTCCTTAGTGCATTTTCGACTTTTCGTAATGAACAGGGTATGGATGGTGCCAGCGTGGTATCCTCTGTAACACCAGAGGATACCGCTGACTGCGGTGCTATTTGGACAAACAAATTTTCCACAAAGGGAATCTCATACAACTCTATTCCGATTATGGGAACAAACGGCATCTATGTCGTAAATTCCAATATCCTTTATGAACTGTCTTATGCAAATGGACAGGTTCTAAGACAAACCACATTAAAAGAAAAAATGAACAGCGTCTGTAATATGCTTCTTGAGGAGCATTTTTTATATATTCCGCTGGCAAATGGCACAATGGAATGTGTTGACATCAATTCGATGACAAGCCTATGGCAGAGCGAGTCGTTTGGCGGACAGTCTCTTTCGACTACCTTTTGTCAGGACGGCTATCTCTATGCCGGCACGACAAATGTTTTGTCAAATGGTACAACCACCGGTCTCTTCTACTGCCTGAATGCAAAAGATGGCTCAACCGTCTGGACTTATGAAGATAAAGACCATCCGGGCGGTTACTATTGGAGTGGTGCCATTGTCTATGAGGATGCACTTTATTTCACCGGTGATAACGGCATTTTAGTAAGCCACAGTCTCACGGAACCGGTTGTGTATGATACCGCTGTTCTGACTACGGCAAACATCCGCGCCGGACTGACCTATCACAAAGGAACCGATGCCCTTTATACCGTAGCAAAAGACGGTACATTATTTCAGATTCAATGCGGGAATCAAAAGATTACGAAGGTTTCCTCCGGTAAAATTATGAATGGTGCCAATTTTGTTACCTGCACCAGTACTCCAACTATTTATAACAATCGTTTATATGTTGGATGTATGGCAGACCAATATGGTTATGTCTGTATCATGGATGCTCTGACTTTAAAACCTATTTATCAGGTAAAGGGATTTCAAAATGCTGAAGTCAAATCTTCTCCTCTTGTTTCAACCCGTGGTTCTTCCACCGGAGAAGTAACGGTCTATTTCTCCATGAATGCTTTGCCGGGTGGTTTGTACGCTTTTAAAGATACAGAGGGAAAAACAAGTGCCTCACTTCACACTTTGTATATTCCACAGGCAAAACAATACTGCCTGTCCAGTATTACAGCCGATGACAAGGGGCGTTTATACTATTCCAACGACAGTGGAACCCTGTTTTGTGTTACGCTTGCCAAAGATATCCTTGCGACAAGCACACCGACAGTCACAAGCATACCGGCTGCGACAAGTACGCCGACTGTTTCTAATTCGCCTGCACCGGCGGCTAAAAAGTCTGTGTCAAAACCGAAGAAACCATATAGCGTTAAGGTAAAGAAAAGCAAGAAAAAATACAAAGTCACCTGGAAAAAAAAGAGCAAAAAATACCAGACAATTATCTCCTACCGATATGGTAAGGGAAAATGGAAAAAGAAAACAATCAAAAAAAATACGGCAGCAACGATAAAAAAAGGCAAAAAAAGACTGCAAATCCGACTGAGATGTAAAATCAAAAAACAGTCCAAATGGATTTACTCCTCTTATACGAAAACCTTTTCATTTCGCCCCTAATATGCTAAGATAAAAAAAGTCATTGGATTTACAAAAGGGAGGTTTATAGTATGAGTAAAGAACAAGAACAACTACTGCAATGGATTGATGAATCCGATAATATTGTGTTTTTTGGCGGTGCCGGTGTCTCAACAGAAAGTAAAATTCCGGATTTTAGAAGTGTTGATGGATTATATAAACAGAACTACGATTATCCACCGGAAACGATTCTGTCCCATAGTTTTTATATCCGTAACCCGGAAGAATTTTACCGTTTTTACCGGGATAAAATGCTGTTTCCTGACGCCGATCCTAATGCCGCTCACATTGCTCTTGCCAATTTGGAAAAGCAGGGCAAATTAAAAGCAGTTATTACACAAAACATCGATGGTCTGCACCAAAAGGCAGGAAGCAAGGAAGTATTAGAACTCCACGGCTCTGTTTTGCGAAATCACTGCACACACTGTCATAAATTTTATTCTTTAGAAGATATTTTAGCTATGGACGGTGTTCCTCACTGCGAATGTGGTAGCATCATAAAACCAGATGTCGTTCTCTATGAAGAAGGACTTGATATGCCGCTTATGGAACGTGCCATTTCCTATATCCGCGATGCTGATTTGCTGATTATCGGCGGCACATCTTTGGTTGTTTATCCGGCCGCCGGGTTAATTGACTACTATCAGGGCGATAAGCTGGTACTCATTAATAAGGATAAAACTTCAAAGGATAATCGTGCAAATCTTATCCTGCACGAACCAATTGGTGAGGTCTTAAAACCGCTCGCCTGACAAATTATTTCTTAATCTGCATAAAATTGATTTTTGCAGATGCCAGTACATTGCGTGGAAACATCTGGTTTACACCACTTGTTCCACCGTTACCGGTATCCGTTATTTTTTTCGGATAAAGGACAAGAGAAATCTTCTTTTCTTCCTTTAGTTTTTTCTCCATCGCCTCTCCTGCAAGTACAATACTTGGCTTTTCTTTATTGATTAGAGATAAGGTATATGACATCGGCTTTTTCGTTTTGCCATCTGCACGGCAGCCAACAAGTTGAAGCCCATTATGTAAAACTGCACTCTCATCCAAAAGCAGATGCAGACCTGCACCGGAGATTTTTTCTTTCTTTTCCTCCACAAGGGCAGAATCTGCACTTCCTTCCACCATATAAATGCCCAATGCCGCCTTCATTTTTTTGATACTCGCAAGAGTCTTATCTATCGTTACCTCTTTTGTATGTTTGCCGAATAAATTTCCTCCAAATAAAATAACATCCGGCTTTTTCTCATTCACCTTTTTCACCAAAGAATCAAACGCATGAGCAGTCATATCACTGCCTACAAAGCAATTGGAAATATAAACAATGGAAGTATCCTTAACAGGCTCTTTCTTATCCTCCTGCAAAATGACAGTCTCCTCCCATGATATGCACCGGCTTTTCCAGAAAATAACAGCACCGACACACATGGTAACAACAAAAAAGCCAAGAATCAATTTGGTCGGATGATTGAAAAAGCGGTATATTTTCCCGCTGCATCCTGCTTTTTTTCCGATAAAACGAACAATGCCACGCACAAAACACAAAATAGGTGTGAGTATCATAACACTGCCATATATTACAGAATATGCATGCATAATGACGGAAACTACATCCGAAATCATTGCGGATATTCCGGTTTCAAAAAGGAACACAACTATTAAAGAAAAAACATGTAAAAACGCGAAAAAGACCACCGGTACTTTCCCGCGTTTCCACAAATCATAATATCGCAAAATAGAATAAAACCATGCTCCTAATGCATAGCACAACGCAATCACAACTTCTATCATAAAAGCACCCCTTGTCGTATGTTTTACTACACGGGTAGTGTATAATAGAACTGCTTATTTGTCAACCATTATTTGGTTTTGAATTTCTTTGTTTTGCTCCATTTTGAAACGGTTTTCTTTCCGTTTATTACCTGATACGTTCGGATTCGTATATAGTATTTCTTTTTCGTTTTTAACTTTTTAATCGTCCGGCTTTGTTTCTTCTTACCGGAAATCGTAATCGTCTTTTTCCCTTTTTTGAAAGATGCAGACGTGCTATATTGAATCTGATATCCGGTAATTGATTGTGCTGACTTCTTCCAGCTTACCGATACTTTTTTCTTGCCTGCTTTCACCTTTTTGATAACCGGCGCTTTCAGAACAGCCTGCTTAGGATTCTTGTTTGTATTTGCCGGTGCTGTCGTCGGTTTTGCGTTGGAAGCCGGCGTTTTCACAGGTGTTCCCGAAGTTTTCTGTGTCGGCGTAGGAATTGGTGTTGGTGTTGTCTTTGGTACCGGAGTAGGGGGAGGTGTTACCAGTGGTGTCGGCGTTGGTTTCGGTGTTGGAATCACAAGATTTTCCGGCACTTTTCCTATTTTTACATCCGTGTAATCACTGTACAAATACCGGTCTGTTTTATTTGCTGTTAACCAGTCTGCCTGCTCTTTTGTTGCCGTATAAATCGTCGATGGATTGTGCATTTCATAGAAGATGTAAGTATCCCATGTTTCCAGTTTTGTTCCATCAAAGCCGGTTCCAAGTCCAAACGCCACTAAATTTGTACAATTATAAAATGCCTGCCCGCCAATCGTTTGTATCCGGTCCGGAACTTCCACCTTCACAAGTCCGGTACAGTACGAAAATGTATATTCCGGTATGGAGGTCATCGATTTCAAATCCGGTAATTCGGTAAATGACGTACAACCGGAAAATACTGAGCCTGCCATTGATTGTAAATTCTCTGACATCGTAACTTTATCCGCTTTCAGACTGGTACAATTACTAAATGCCCCATATCCGATTTTCTTAATCTGAGACGGAATTACAATCTGCTCTAAAGCAGAACAACCACTGAACGTATATGGCGGAATTTCTTCTATATTAACCGCCTTTGATAAATCAACAGAAACCAACGAAGTACAATTTTGGAATTCACTACCGCCAAGTTTTTGTAAGCCTGCTCCGAGAACAACCGATGTCAGTTTTTCACAATCCTCGAAAGCTCCTTCTGTTGCTAAATTGGTTATTCCAAGGATTTTAACGGAATCCGGAATTACAACCTGTTCCAATTCACTTCCCTGAAATGCCTGATACCCAATCTGAGTCAAACCGTTCGGAAGTGATATACGCCGAATGGCGCATCCCTTAAATGCCTGCCCGTCAATACAAATTAATTTCGACGGAAGTGAAATTGATGTTAAATTTGTTGTTTCTCCAAATGCACTGTTTCCAATAAATGTTACGTTATCCGGAATATGAACTGAAGTTAATGCACTGCAGTCCTTAAACATAGTCCCTGGAACTGCCGTCCAGCTATCCGGAATCGTAAATGAACGTAAAGACTTACATCCCCAGAACAAACCGCCGGAATACTTATCCTCATCATTCTCATAACGGTTTGTGCCATCATAATCCTCTGCGGATACTGTAAATTTCCCATCTTCCGGGAACACAACATGGTCTAACTTTTCACAGTCCATAAACGCATTCGATGCAATATGCTGTACAGATTTTGGAATATTAATACTTTTCAAATTTTTACATCCTGCAAATGCACTGCAGCCAATAAAGGTTAAGCCCTCCGGAAGTGTTACCGTATCAATCGTACACTCACGGAATGCCCTCGAACCTATATAGGTAAGATTTGGTGTCTTATCTTTTCCAATTGGCAGTTCAGTCAACTCCGAACAGTTTGCAAATACATCTTTATATACGGTTTTTAATTCCTCCGGATATTTTAGCGTAAACTTAGACATTTTAGAACAATTATTAAATGCCATTTCTCCCAAATAAGTTAATTTTCCTTTTATCGTAACACTTGTAAGGGCTTTACAACCGCCAAATGCCAGTCGTGGTAATGTTGTAATCTTCTCTGGAAGTTCAATCGTGGTTAAACTTTCGCAGCGGTTAAACGCATGATATCCCAGTGACGCAACATTGCCCCATTCAATTGTTTTTAGCTGTGTCAACCCCTCACACAAATGTGAGGGTACTTTTGTAACGCCGGACTCAAATGTAATTTTTTCAATTGCATCTCCGGCAAGACAGGCACCATCATTTTTCTGGTCCACTTCTTTGTCATCATCCAGTGGATATGTGTCGTAAATCGATGTTGTACCTTCTGGAATTGATATCTCATTTAACGAATCACACTCATAGAAAATGTATTTCCCAAGCTGGCAATTTGTAGGAAGTTTCACTGAAGAAAGCACACTGCATCCATAAAAAGCATAATTATCAATTTCCAAAACACCTTTCGGAATATTTATGGACGTAATTGTCGTGTTATCCCGAAACGCATTCTGTCCAATAACAGTAACATTATAACTTGCCCCATCCCAATCAATCCGAGAAGGTATTGTTACACTTTGTGATATTCCTGTATATTTTTGCAATGTTGCTGTTTTTGTTTCCTGTGTTAATTGATAGGAAAAATCACCTTCTGAGTAATTAACTGTGTCTGCTTTTGATGACTGCTCCATAAACCCTATGGAGAAAAAGAATGTCAGCATAAAAAGCATGCTAACGATGAAACATTTCCTTCCTTTACAAACTTTATCATTCACCTTAACCATCTCCTTTCTTAATTTCATATAAATCCGTTTCATTATACTGAATTAAGCATAAAATGGTAAGGTTACAAATGTCTCATGTTCGCTTTTTGGCTGACATTCCTGTAATTTTAGTTATAGTTAAATTTCAATTTATTTAATGATACATATTTGGTCTGACTCCGCTCGCCATTCAGAATCTGAATGTTAAAGCCGACGCCCTCTTCCAGTTTGTGTGGCATGGAACCATTATATTCTGTTAAATCAAATACCGTGTGTTTCTTCGAACCAATCAACTTATAGTTTCCTTTATCTAAAATATCTGAATCACTGTAGCCATTCAGCGCCTCAGCAGAAACAAAGGCACATTTCTGATAATCCCCCTCAAAATCAAGTTCTGTTCCGGAAGCATCATATACACCAAATTGAATCTCAAATGAGGTGACATCCTGTATACGAATTCCCTTTTTTAACAAATACCGGCTGAAATCAATCGCAATCATACAACTAACTTCCTCATCGTATTCATTTTCAAAAAGCATCAGACCATCGAGTTTATTTACGCCACTCTCGACAAGACCACTGCCAAGATTCATGTAACCAATAATGTCTTTATCCTCCAAATCCGCAACCAATACTTTCGGTTCCGCAACCGTTTCCTGTCTAACCGTTTTTTCCCGGAAATGCTCCGGCCATTCATCTTCTGACAGCAGCAACTCCATTTTTAAAAGAATCAATTTACGAATCCTGCTAAATTCGCCATTCGTAAACTGAATGTTAATCCCCACTGCATCGTGAAGCTCATGATCCGAAAGAGAAACTCCATCTGCTTTGTATCCATTGTAATCCGTAAGCTTGATTTTTGTAATTTCCTTTGAACCAATAACCTTATAATTTGTCGTTGGTAAAATGTCCGAATTACTGTAACCATTTAATTCATCCTCAGAAACAAGTGCACATTTTTCATATTCAATGGAAAAATCAATTTCTTCCTCATTTTCATCATACGCAGCCGCCACCAAATGAATTTCCTGAACATCCTCAACTGCAATTCCCATATGTTCCACATACTCTCTTAATTCAATCGCATACATCGGATACAGGCCCGGTTCAAATTCCGCAAAAAACTCAATGCCTTTTGCCGTCACCGAAACGCCGTCCTCCTCAAGCCCATGTCCATAATTAATATACGCTTTCAGCATAGGATCTGCCAAATCAACAACCCACTTTTTCACTTTATCCATAGCAACCTCCGTTCTGAAGCCCCTGCTCCCATCAAAATAATTCTACTATTATCATACCACATTATAGCGAAAGAAACAAAGTTTTTCTGCCTTACCAGACAGCTAAATCACTTTACTTTCATCGTCTTTTTAAATCCAGTCTTTTTCTTCTGAATCAGCTTTTTGTACTTCTTTAACTGCTTCTTTGGCACCTTGAATGTAGCTTTCTTATAAATTCCTTTGAAAGCATTCTTTCCGATGCTCTTCAGCTTTGCTGCCTTAATGGTTACTTTCTTTAGCTTCTTGCAGCCTTTGAAAGCATTTTTCGCAATCGAAGTAACGGTATACGTCTTTTTGCCAATCTTTACTTTATTCAAGATGGTAACACTTTTTGCTTTCTTCGATGTGCATTTTTTAACAACCGCATACTTTCCGGAAATAGCATATACTACTTTTCCTTTTGTTGCGGAAGTAACTGCTTTACTTTTTTTTGGAGCCGTTTGACTGTTATTCGGGGCCGGATTTACCGGCTCCACATAATCTTCTTTAGAGAGCGTTGGCACTGAATAATTGGCGTAATCTTTTATTCCATTTCCCTGACAATCACTAAAAAACATTGATGTAACAATATGATGTTCATCAATTACCGACTTTGCTCCTTTTAAGAAATATGTATAAACAACCGGTTCCTCATCATCCCACGTAGCATCCAGCAGATACCACTGGTTTCCAATTTTCACCTGATTCCACATGTGCGTCAAACTGTAAACAGTAACACAAGGAATTTGATAATAATCACAAAGTATTTTTATCATTTTCGCATACGACTCACAACACCCCTCTTTATGTGTCATCAGATAGCCAACCGAACGTGTTTCATTTGTTGCTGCTGCACTTAAAATATGAGAATTGTTACGGTAACTGTATGTTTTCACAACATAGTCATGAATTAATTTCAGTTTCTTCGCAGTCGAAACTTTTTGAACACCGGAATTATTAAGCGATTTAATAATCTCTTGTAAAAATCCACCGTATTCTAAAGCATCAGCCTGAAATGCTGTTTTATAATAAGCAAGCACCGGATGGATTGTTCCGGTATAAACACCATCTTTTTCTTTCATTTGTGTGTGGTTAAAATACCGAATCCAAAATATAGACGGATTGTCTAAAACGACTGCTGTACTTGCTTGATACATGTTAGCAATGGTAATTTTATCTTTCGTTACAACTTTCACATTCTCCATTCTGCACTCGCCTTTATCCATGTCAAATTTATAGTAATTATAAATTGTCGTATAGATTTTCTTCTCCACATCTGTAAGCCGGTTGTAATACCATTGATTACTTTCCATTGGTTTTTCTGCGTATGGAATTTCTTTTTCTGTTCCATCACTTTCTACCGTTCCGGCTATTTTTGTCGTACTCGCATTTGAGCTCCACAACGCACGCAAATGGTAATCCATCGCTTTTGTTGTATCGATGCGGGTCACAATAACATCTTCATCTTCTAAGTACCATCCGGCAAAGGAATGGCCCTGCTTTGTGACATCCTGCGGTAGCACAATATTGTTCTGCTTGTACTTATACTCAGTCGGGATTGTCACTCCATCCGGAAGTGTTCCACCGTCTAAGTCAGTTGTTACATGATATACAGTGCTTTCATAAATTGCCTGCAGGGAAAGTTCCCCGGATGTCGTTGCGTCTACTTTGGTCATTACCTTGTTGTTCAAGGTGTTCCGCCATCCGCAGACATATAAACCTTTTTTCATTACATTGGTCGGCAACTCTAACTCGTCTCCATAGGTATAAGTTTTCGGATAATCTCCAACAAACTCACCGCCAAGAGTATCATAAGTGATGCCGTAAGTGCGGTTTGCTGCTTCCACATAGACTTTTAAGTTGTTCTTCAATGCATAATTGGACGGGAAAGGAATGGTTACGGTCGAATTCTTGTCTTCACAAGTCCCGGCACTTACCTCTGTTCCGTCTGCTGTTTCTACACGATAGCTCTGAATATAACGGTTTGTATTGCACTTCATAATCAATGAACTGATTTTTTCGCCATACTCATACGTTACTTCGTTTGTTTTGTCTAGCTCACGGTCGCCAAGGAAAGCGGTTGTGTCACTGTACTTTGTACTGAATGTTACCGATGGCTTTTTGTACCATGCTGCATAAAGCGTGGTATCTTTTGCAATATCCCACTTATTCTTTCCGGAACCGTAGTTGATTACAGCCGTTTCACGTTCCGTTACCGGAATCGTTTTTGTCCGGTCAGTTACCCATCCGGCAAAGTCATAAAATTTGGAATACAGATATGGGAAGTCCTCCCATGCATCATAAGTAAACTCGTGCTCTGTTTTCGACTGTGAATTCGTCACAAACGTTACTTTGTACGTGTTTGGCTTCCAAATAGCATATACAATTACAGTATCTACCTTTCCACTCAAATCATCCACTACATCTCCATCTTTTGCATACGACCATCCGGTAAATGAATAGCCGGTCTTCTCAAAACGGCATGTTGGATTGGCTTTTGTGTCATAAGTCACATCCAAGTCATCCATGCTGCCGGAAGTGGCACCGTTCCCATCGAATACTACTTTGTGGGTTCTTGCCGTCCAATGTGCATAGAGCGTGTGGTTTTCCGCGCGGGTCATCTGTGTATCTTCCGTTACTTTTGTTCCACCGTTTTTCGCCGTGTACCATCCGTCAAAGGTGTAACCGTATCGGGATGCCGTTGTTAAGGAATAATCCTTATCGAACGTGTTTGGTAGTTCAGCGTCTTTCACCTCTCCTCCGTTAGCATCAAAGGATACCATATAAGTGATTGGTTCCAAAATTGCCTTGAAAATAGAGTTGCAATCCACTGTCATGGTAGTTTCCGGTTCTAATTTCTCCGGCTCTCCTACTGCTTCTCCGTTTGCATTCATGGAATATTTCTCCCAACGAATCAGCTTATATCCAATAGTCGGATAAAAGTTTTCTGGCAGATTTGGTGAAAAAACTTCCTGATAGGAATGTTCTTCGTTCTGTACGTTGGTATTCTGATTGTTTCGGAAAGAAACCTGATAAACTTCCGGTGTCCATTTGGCGTATACGTCCGTTCCATCCGGAACTTTCAACAAAGTACCGTTTTTGTCATAAATCTGCATATCTCCTTCAAAATATCCTTCAAATACATAGTGGTCTTTCTTTGGTGGATAGATGTTGCCGAAACTGCGGCTTTTCTCATCTTCCTTTCCTTCAAACACATATACCGAGTCATATTTCAAACCACTGCCCCCGCGGTTTACTTCGCCGCCATCCGGAGCATCTGCATGAAGCGTAACTTCTTTTGCGGCTGCACCAATGTAAGGGAACTTGTCCGGGTCCGGAAATGTTGATGGCATACTCGTCCGATATTTAGTCTTATAAGTAGTCATTAACGTGTTTTCCGGTATAGTTGCCGGACCAAAGAAACGAAACGCACTTAATGTTTCATCATCTTCATTTTTTAATGTAATATTCGGACTATTGCAATAAACTGTATTTTGCGCAAAACAATGTTCGCCAATAATCTCAGTTACATCAGGAAGATAAACCTTAACTTTACCAAAATTTCCTTCTTCATCCGTCCCATACGCATCCTGACTAAACGCCCAATCATTAACCGTTTTCAGCCCCGTACAAGCCGTGGCGTCAACGACAATGCCTGAACTGGTGACGTTGAAGGAGCCGAGAAAAAACGAATCCTTGTTTTTCGCGTCTGCATCTCCTAACGATTCCACCTTGTGATAGGCGATGATTTTTCCATCTTCATTACATTCCGGTACTTTATCCGGAATAACGATGTCGTTGGTGATTTTTTTTGAGAAATCACCATTTTGATATACTCCAACTATATGAAGATTCATTGCAGGACTATCACTATCACCAGAGATAGCATCATACGCCCATTTTATTTCTCCTTGCGTTTTAGAATTATATCCTTCTACCGGCACTACCGCATTCTGTTTTCCCTCTTTAATATAACAAGAACCGGCTAACAGGCCGGCAACAAACAATGCGCAGATAGCAAAGGATATAATATTTCTTTTTCTTGCTTTCATAAATAATCTCCTTTCTTAAAGCGATTCAGTTGTACGGCAGCTGATTACTACCGAACTCCTGTTGTTTTTAGTATAGTATTAATATGTCTGTTAAGGCAGTGATGTAGTTGTTTTTACCTATTTATTGAATATATTTCATGTATTGGGTCATGCCAAACAATTTTTAATATACCATTTTCTAAAATACCATACAACCTTTGGGTTCCTGCTAGTCGCAAAGAAAAAATTCTATCATATTCATCTAATTTTAATTCTTTCCATCTTTTTTGCGCTTCTGGAATTAAATCTGAAATATTCTCAAAATGACTATTTGTTCCTCTGTTTCTCCCTCCAGAAATTTGCATAATTTCACCCCAGGTCATTCCTTCAAAAGCTTTTAATTTAGATATAATAGACTCATTTATGTCATTAGCATGAATAAATCCCCATTTCTTATATCCATTATCCAAGTACTGAAATGACCATGTTGGTTTTTTTTGAAAATACGCATTCGGATTTTCATACGTTGTTGGAATTTTTCTCCCAATAACCATTTCTTTCTTAATTACTTTTTTCGATTTAGCCATTTAGTCCTCCATAATACTGAAGCATGTTCTCTTTTTCAATCACTTTGTTACAAGGCATTCCATCAGGAACCCCTTTTCTTGCCTCTTTCCATGGATTTTCTTTATGAGTTAATTCACTTAACCATTGTGGGTCTTTATCACCATAATACTGAATAACGGCATCCATTGTTTCAATTTGAGCATCTGAAAAAGTGTATTCTGGTACATCACAAAAGAAATCTTCAGGAATCACAAAAATCCCCTTATGCTTATGAAATAGTTCTGGACAAACCGGACCATTTGCCCACGCCTCAAATTCTTCATTAAACAAAGGAACTTCATCCCACGCTAAAGACCAAGCTTGACAATAATATACTAACTTTTCAAGTTTCATTGCTGTCATAGTGCCACATTTATTTAATACATATTTTGCAACATTAAATACATTTGCCATCCTTTTTCTCCCTTCTTATTTTGCGTGTGTTATACCTTATAATAGGTTGATACAACTATCCCCTATTTATGTTTATATTGTAACATATTTCCAAGTATTAATCAATTATTTGCCCCATAACTAGCTTTTATCAAATAATTGTAATAATCCCTACAAATGGCTTGATTTTCTCCATTCTCTTCTCCATAAAAAAGAGCTATTTACTCGCAAGCAAATAACTCATATTTTGAATCGTCCACTAAAGCAGGACCTCTCTTTACTATATTAAAACCCATTTCGTAGAAATTACAATATCATTTTTATAATCATATGTCATAATCTTAGATTATGTGCTATTGATTTCTAAATTATATTCAAAATATTACATAGCAATATGCCTTTGTCGTTTACATGTGTTTTATAATAGCATATTTCCAATTAGAAATCAATTGCTTTTTTTATTATGCACAGGTCATATAATAAATACCCTATCTATTTTCAAGTTCATATTGAAAAGAAAATAAAAGTATTTTATAATAAGCACGAAGGGAGGAATAAAAATGACAATTAAAGAGGTAATCGCAAGGGAAAACGTTATCATAACCTTAGACGATGGCACGGAAATGGATTCAGAAAAAACTCCGGAAGAATTGCTGTTTATTCTTTCAAAAGGAAACACAATTAAAGATTTAGACCACGATGAATTGACAAAAGCTTTTGTTGATGGCTGCGAGAAAGACATGATGAAAGCATTCGTTCAAAATTACGACTTTTGGTTAGGACGATACGAAAGTGGTTATTGGGACAAAGAAACATTCGAAAAACGATTGGGTAAAACAAAAGACCATCCTTTCCGAAGAATTTCTGATGGAGAGGAAATGTGGGAAACATTAAAAAATAGTTTATAGTAAAAGAAGGGAGCTGCCACACTAATCACTTTGAACTGCTTCCCGTCAAGTAGACAATTGAAAAAATATAAATTTTTCCTGCCA
>NZ_QTVH01000013.1:0-77929 GCF_003435975.1 Clostridium sp. AF36-4
ATGTATGGAGCTGACGGATACTAATAGGTCGAAGGCTTGACCTTGTTGGTTCAGAGAGAGAAAACAATGTGTAGTTTTGAAGGTACTAACTATTATGTTAGGAAAAGTTTTCAAAGAGGAATTCTTTGGAGGCTTTTGCTGTATAATAATATATATTCCTCGATAGCTCAATGGTAGAGCACTCGGCTGTTAACCGAGTTGTTGTAGGTTCGAGCCCTACTCGGGGAGCTGATGAAAAGTTCTCAGATGAAGGTCTGAGGACTTTTTTTAATAAAACGAACGTACCTTAGAAAGGAAAAAAGATGAAAGAACGCGAAAAATTTGGAAGTCGCTTAGGGTTTATCCTGGTATCGGCAGGGTGTGCGGTAGGACTTGGCAATGTATGGAAGTTCCCTTATATTTGTGGAGAATATGGAGGGGCTGCTTTCATTTTAATATATTTAATGTTTTTGGTGATTTTGGGACTGCCGATTCTGCTTTGCGAATTTGCGGTTGGACGTGCCAGCCAGAAAAGTATGGCGCAGGCTTATGAGAAACTGGAGCAGAAGGGGAGCCGCTTTCATCATATGAAATGGCTGAGTATTGTTGGCTTTTATATGCTGATGATGTTCTATACGATGGTGGCAGGATGGATTTTGTATTATGCCTACCGTTCTCTGACCGGACAGCTTCATGGTCTGGATAGCAGTGCTATTCAAAATGCATTTGATACCATGCAGTCTTCGCCACAGACGATGATGTTTTGGAATGTTCTTGCTATTCTTGTATCCTTTTTTGTCTGTGCGCTTGGTTTGCAGAATGGTATTGAAAAAATAACAAAAGTGATGATGAGTGTGTTGATTATCATTATGATAATCCTTGCCATTCATTCGCTGCTGTCTCCGGGAGCGGTGAAAGGTGTTGCCTTTTATTTGATACCTGATTTTTCGTCCGTGGCGGAAAATGGCATTGGAAATACGATTTTTGCTGCGATGTCGCATGCATTTTTTACCCTTAGTGTCGGTATGGGTAACATGGAAATTTTCGGTAGTTATCTGGGAAAAGAGCGTGGCTTATTGGGCGAGGGAACCCGGATTATGTGTGTCGATACCTTTGTTGCTTTGATGGCAGGATTCATTATTATCCCGGCATGTTTTTCGTTTGGTGTAGAACCGGGGGCCGGTCCGTCGCTTCTGTTTTTGACGCTGCCGAATGTATTTAGTAATATGCCGGGAGGCAGTATATGGGCAGGAATGTTTTTTGTGTTTATGGCATTTGCGGCGTTGTCAACGGTAATTGCTGTATTTGAAAGTATTATTTCCTATTATATGGATACGTTGGGATGGAGCCGGAAAAAGACTGTTTTAGTAAATATACCGCTTATGACAGTACTTAGTACGCCGGCAGTTCTTGGCTATAATATATGGAAATGGTTTCAGCCGATGGGGGCTGGCTCAAGTATTATGGACTTAGAGGATTTCCTTGTATCTTATAACATTCTGCCATTGGGTGGTTTGGTATTTGTGCTGTTTTGTACAAGAAAAAATGGATGGGGATGGCATGCATTCTGCGATGAAGTGAATCAGGGAGAAGGAAAGAAATTTCCGCTCTGGCTGCGTGGGTATATGACATATGTACTGCCATTGATTATCGTTGTTATTTATTTGAAGGGATATTATGATACATTTGTGGGGATGGGAATAAAAACACTTGTGTTATGGATGGCATTTGCTTTACTTTTGCTGGCTGGTATTTTTTCGGTGGCATTTCATAAACCAAAAGTGCAAAAAAAATAAAAAAAATGGAAAATTGCAACATTTTCTGCTATAATATCGTTATATGAGTAGAATAAAAAAGGATAGGAGAAAATGTTATGAAAAAAATTTGTTTTGCAGCAGCCCTGCTGCTTCTGATGTTTTGCTTTTCGGTTTTTCCGGCAAGTGCAAAAGAGTATCAGGAAAATGGGTATGAGTACAGTTTATATGGAAAGGAAGCCGTGATTGAAAAGGTGCCGAATGTTAAAGGGCATATTCAGGTGCCGGAAAAACTTGGTGGTTTTAAAGTCACAGAGATTGCGGGATTTGCATTTAGCAAAAATATTTGTGAGTCTATTTCGATACCGGATTCAGTGACTGTTATTGAGGGACAGGCATTTCATAAGTGCCGTAATTTGAAAAAGATTAAACTCCCGGCAAAACTTAGCAAGATAAGTTATTATATGTTCCAGGATTGTGTGTCACTACAGGAAGTTACGCTTGGTAAATCCGTAAAAAAGATACAGACAGGTGCATTTTATAATTGTGTAAAATTGCAAAAGATAAATTTGCCGGTTTCTCTTAAGAAGATTCAAAGTAATGCCTTTTACAAATGTTTTAAACTTACAAATGTAAAATTTGGAAACAAGCTTACTTCAATTGGAAGCAGAGCCTTTTATAAAAATTATGAGCTGAAAAAGATTACGATTCCTTCAAGCGTAACAAAAGTTCACGAAAATGCATTTGAAAAATGTGATTCGCTGGCAAGCGTAATCTTTAAGGGGAAAAAGACAAAGCTTGGAAAAGGTGTTTTTGTGGATTGTACCGGTTTAAAAAAGGTAAAACTGCCGGCAAAAATGAAGTATATTCCGGAAAAAACATTTTATGGATGCACAAATCTTAAAAGTGTGGTACTTCCAAAACCGGTATCTTTTATTAAAGCAAAATCTTTTGCAGGATGTGAGAGTCTGAAAAAAATTCATCTTACCAATAAGGTCTATGCGATTGGAGATGGGGCTTTTAAATATAGTGGTCTGAAAAGTATTCATTTGAATAAGAAAGTGCAGTTTATTGGCAACAGTGCTTTTGCAGGTACTAACATAAAAAATCTTCAGATGGGTGAGAATGTCCTTTATATTGGAAATAAAGTATTTGCAAGTTGTACTTCCTTAAAAACGATTTATATTCCGGCAAATGTAAAGGGAATCAATGCGAACGCGTTTAATGACTGCTCCAGTCTGCGGGAAATCCGTGTGGCGGCAGGCAACAAAAATTATTGTGCAAAAGATGGTGTTTTGTATAATAAGAGCATGACGAAACTAATCCAGTATCCGTTACATAAGATCAATCGTTCATTCCATGTACCATCAAGCGTAAGAACGATTCGATCAAATTCCTTCAATGATAATAATTACCTTAGAAATCTTACGATTTCGGCTGGTGCGATTGGCAATTATGCATTTCAGGGAATGACAAAACTACGTACAGTGCGGATTACGCAGGGAACCAAAAAAATTGGAAAAGAGGCTTTTTTGGGATGTAGGAGATTGTCCCGGATTGATATTGCGGATTCCGTGAAAACAATTGGTGACTATGCATTTTCTGAGACAAATATCAGGGTGGCACACATTCCTTCCGGACTGGTAAAAATGAACGCAAATGCATTTAGCCGATGCGATAAACTATCAGCGTTTACCGGAGGCGGAGGTAGATTTACGGTAAAAGATGGTGTGCTTTATAATGGTCCGATGACGAGATTAATGAAGTATCCACCGAAGAAGAATACAAAATCATTTACGGTGCCTCGTAGTGTAAAATATGTTTCTTCGGAAGCCTTTGACCGTGTAAGTCATTTGACAAAACTGTATTTTGAAAAAGGAATTAAATCGCTTCCTTACAATTGCATATACAAGGTAAAGAACTTAAAATCGATTGTATTTGCGAGCGGAACCAAATTGAAAAATGGGGAATATGCCGTTGGTGACTGCCCGAAATTAGCAGTGATTGTAGGACCAAGCAGTTATCCGATTCGTCGGATGGCATACTATGCATCGGCAACTTTGATTACTTTATAAAAAAAATTATTTGAAATAACGAAAACGCTTGCAATCTGAATACCATTGTGCTATTATATTAGATGTTGACGCGTTAAGTCGTGTTTGACATCTAATATATACGGCCCCTTGGTCAAGCGGTTAAGACATCGCCCTTTCACGGCGGTAACACGGGTTCGATTCCCGTAGGGGTCACTTTGTATTCCTTGAGGATATGCGGACCTTTAGCTCAGTTGGTTAGAGCATCCGGCTCATAACCGGACGGTCCGGGGTTCGAGTCCCCGAGGGTCCATTGATATGGCCTAGTGGCTCAGTTGGTTAGAGCGCCGCCCTGTCACGGCGGAGGTCGTGGGTTCGAGTCCCATCTGGGTCGTTTCGGCAGACCATGTCTGCTGGATGAAATACTTATTATGCTGGTGTGGCGGAACTGGCAGACGCCCAGGACTTAAAATCCTGTGGGTGGTGACACCCGTACCGGTTCGATTCCGGTTACCAGCATTCAAAAAAGAGAATTACCAATTATGGTAGTTCTCTTTTTTTTCGGAAAAGCATACAATAGATGAGAATGAGGAATATTGGAGAGAGGACGGATATGTCAATTTATCTTGTCAAAGAAGAAGATACGATTGATAAAATAGCAGGTTTGTATGATGTTTCAGTAGAAGAAATAGCCTACATCAATCAGATTCCGTATCCGTATCGTTTGGCGGTTGGAGAAGCACTTCTGATTCCGGATGGTGTGTCTTCTGGAGTAAAAATGACGGCGTCGGCAAATGGCTATGCCTATCCGTATATCAGTCCATGGGTATTGCGCCAGACACTTCCCTATATGAGCGGACTGCTCGTATTTTCTTATGGTTTTACGGAGGAGGGAGAATTGATTCAACCGGTGCCATCCGATGATACGATGCGCCGGATGGCGGAGGAATACGGGAGAAATGCATATTTGACTTTGACGCCGCTTGGTCCGGATGGAAAATTCAGTAACAGCCGAATTCATGCGGTACTTACGAGCGAAGAGAGCACGGAGCGGCTGCTAAGCGAACTGCAAAGAGAAGTCAGGGAGAAGAATTTCCGTGGTGTCGATGTTGATTTTGAGTATATTTTGAAAGAAGATAGGGATTTATTCACGGCGTTTGTAAGAGAACTGCGGGTTCGTATGAATGAAGAAGGGTATCTCGTGAGTGTGGCGTTAGCACCAAAAACATCGGCAGAGCAGCCGGGACTTTTATATGAGGGAAAAGATTATGGAGGACTTGGTGAGGCGGCAAATCAGGTGCTTCTTATGACATATGAGTGGGGGTATCGTTATGGTCCGCCAATGGCTGTTGCACCGCTTAATAAGGTAAGGCAGGTTGTGGAGTATGCACTGACAGAAATTCCATCGGAAAAAATATTATTGGGGGTGCCAAATTACGGATATGACTGGATTCTTCCTTTTATGAGAGGTGAGAGTCAGGCAGTCACGATTGGACATGTGGAAGCGGTGCAGATTGCAATTAGTAACAGTGCTGTAATCGAATTTGATGGGACGGCGCAGTCTCCGTATTTTACCTATGAAAGAGACAATGTACGGCATGAAGTATGGTTTGAGGATGTGAGAAGTTTATCTGCAAAATATAGTTTGATTAAGGAATACAACCTGCGTGGCATGGCGGTATGGCAGATTATGCGTTTATTTCGGGCAATGTGGATATTGTTTGATGATTTTTTTGAAAAAAGAGAATAAAAATGCAACTTTTCTGTCATGGAAATCGTTTTATTATTAGAATGAAAAACAAAGGAGGAATGGCTATGAGTAAAAAAATAATTGGTTCGGTGATGACAGGTGCTTTGGCGTTATCGCTGATTACTCCGGCAGTACCGGCAGCCCCTGTGGATGCAGCCGGTAAGGTGACTTACAAAGTAAAAGGAACAACACTTACGATAAGCGGAAAAGGTGAGATGCCAAAGAGCATGGTGTTTGGCAAGAAGTCAAAAACGAAAAATATTAAGAAGGTTGTGATAAAAAAAGGTGTCACTACCATTTCTAAGAATGCCTTTAAAAATTGTAAAAAGTTAAAAAAGGTACAATTGCCATCGACATTGAAAAAGATTTCCGGGTATGCCTTTTACAATACAGCGCTTACAAATGTCACAATTCCAAACAGCGTTAAGTATATTGGAAATTATTCTTTTTATAAATGTAAAAAATTGAAGAAGGTATCAACACCGGCTGATTTATATGCTTATAACCGGGTGGATGAGAAAGGTGTGATCAATGATACGCCATTAGAGCAGCTGACGTTTACATCTGCCATTAAATCACTGAATGATATCAGTTTGAACCAGTTTGATACGAGGGCTTATGTGGTAAATAAGAACGATAAGAATTTTAGCTCATATAAAGGTGCTATTTATAACAAAAAAGGTGACACTTTGATGTACCTTGCTCTTTATGCGAAGCAGGCGGAGGTAAAGCCTTCCTGCGAGAGTATTTTGACGAGTGCATTTACGAATGATTTAGGGGATGACAACTATGTACCGGTAAAAGAATTGAAAGAGTTTACAATTCCTGCCGGTGTAAAAAATATTGTGGAAGATGGCGAGCCTTTACCGGCGGGTATTCAATATAGTGTTTTGTCAAAGGATTTGACGAAGGAGAGCGTTGCCGTCTTATTTGGCACGATAGGAGAAAAAGAGGCAATGCGTCAGATGCCTGAGCGGATTTCCTTTGCCGGTGACTATGTGGTTATTGATAAAACATATCTTGCCAAATTTGCCGACAAAGCAGATGCTAAGAAAAAGGCAGAAGAGGAAACGCTTCAAATTCCGGAAGGCATTGAAACAATTCCGGATGAAATGTTCCGTGATTTTAATATGAAGGAAGTTAAGCTGCCTTCGACCATAAAGACAATAGGTGCAAATGCATTTTATAATTGCAAAAAACTTATGAAAATTAATTTTCCGGCTTCGTTAAAGGAAATTGGTAAAGATGCATTTTACTGGACAGAAATTGGTGACTGCATTTCAAAAGAGTGGCAGGCAAAAAAAGATACATTTTATACTTCTTTCACGGAATATGAGAAAAAGCAGAAAGAGGAGCAGGCAAAACGCAGGAATGCGAAATCAATTGATTGTACCGGCGAGGCATTTGATGCGGTGAGTGGCGCTTATTCATATGACTCATCGATGCAGAATCAGTTTATTACCTTAACAATGAAAGAGTCCGGCATCTTTTACTACTATGCCAGTGAAGAAGCAAAACTTTATGATGCAGACAAAAAAGAAGTAAACAACTGTAAACAGGTGAAAAAGGGAGATGTTCTTTATCTGAAAACACCGGAAAAAATAACCGGCACTTTTAAGATTTATAATGCAATTATCTGCCCGGAATTGACGGCGTTAAAACTTGGTGAGGATATCAACGAAAATTATTTCATGGCAAATGGAACAGCACGGTATCTGCCATTTACAAAGAAAACAAATGGCGGTGTGATTGTTCGAATTGTTGATTTGAATCTTGTTACCGCGCCGGACATGAAAATTGAAGTTCAAAAGAAAAACGGTGCGAAATGGACTTCCGTTTCCAAACAGATTTCGGTGAAGAAGGGTAAGAAGTTTGATTTGTACACGCATATGAATGGTACGACGGCAAAGGATATCCGGTTTGCCTTAAAGAAAGGTGAGTACCGGTTAAAGATTATGGCAAAAGCCGGATGTGTGAGCCAGATTGCGGCATATGAATCGGATTATCAGCATTTGGCAAAGGATTCATATGGAAAGACAAAAAAGAAAGCGGTAAATCTTTATAAGACCGATTTTGATCTTGAGTCAAATGATATGTATTACCGTTTTGGATATTATTTCAATGAGGACAAAGCAAATACAAGATGGTATCGTTTTGTGAAGATGAATAAAAAGCAGGGAGCACTTACGATTTATAATAATATGCTTTCGTCCGGTGGTTTCACGGCATCAATTTACAAGAAAGGAACGAAAAAGGCAGTGAAAACATATCGCTTTGATAGTAAGCATATGAAAGATACCAGCTCAGATACGAAGATTGTGAAATATAAGTTAAAAACAAAAGGAACGTATTATATTAAGATTTCACGTAATAGTAAGAAAGTGACCGGCCAGTACGGTGTTTGCTTTAATTATGCAAAATAGTTGGATTTAACAAAAAAGAACCACTCTGCAAATTACAGGGTGGTTCTTTTTGTTATGTTTTATTTTTCGCTATTTCGATATTCAACCGGTGTCATATCATAAAGTTTTTTGAATGTCCGGCTAAAATGTTCCACACTTGGGTAGCCGACTGCCGCGGCAATATTTTCTACGGTCATATTTCCGTTTTTCAAAAGCGTTCTTGCTTTCTTCATCCGGATATTTGTGACCTGCTCGCCAAATGTCTTGCCGGATTTTTCATGGATGAATTTACTTAAATACGGCACGCTCAAGTGGAACTGTTCTGCCATGTCTTCAAGTGTTACGGTCTGGTAATTTGCCTGCATGAAATTAATCATGCCAACCAGCCGCTCATCTCTCAAATTATCGTTTTTTTTTATGTCCGGCAGTTTGTTTACGCAGACACACAATGCGTGAATCGAAGCCGAAATAATATCTTCGTCAATGCCGACGCCCCAGAATACATTGCCCTGGCAGGTGATGCTTACATAGGCAATTGCCTTAGAAGAGGAGCCCTGAGTCAAAGCATGTTCTTCGTAGGTGGACAACTGGTAACTGATGCCAAAGAACTGCTTGATGGTGTTACTTACGGCATCTAAACGTCCGTTTCCGTTTGCATCCACAATAGTAGATTTGTCACCGCAGGTAATCGTTGCTTCTGCCATGATGCCATCCACCTGTTTGAAGTGGCATTCGGAAATCTGGAAGTAAGGTGTCGGGTTAATGTAATTGTCTTCGAAAATTTCATAAACCCACTGTGGAGACAGTTCTTTATGCTCTTCGTCGGAAACGTGTTTCATCAGATAGCCAACTTCTTCCCGCATCGCATCCGGCATAGAAATACCGAAGTTCTGTTTCAGAATATAGTTGACACCGCCCTTGCCTGACTGGCTGTTGATTCGGATTACGTCGCCGTCATAGGTACGTCCGACATCTTTAGGGTCAACCGGCAGATAAGGAACGCTCCAGATTTTTAAGTTTTTATCTTCACGCCACTGCATACCTTTGGCAATTGCATCCTGATGGGAACCGGAGAATGCGGTAAATACCAAATCACCGGCATATGGCTGACGCTCATAAACATGCATTCTTGTAAATTTCTCATAATTTGCACGGATTTTTGGCATGTTGGAAAAATCCAGTTTCGGGTCAACACCGTGTGTAAACATATTCATTGCCAAAGTAACAATGTCAACGTTACCGGTACGCTCACCGTTTCCAAACAGAGTACCTTCGATACGCTCGGCTCCTGCTAAAATACCAAGTTCTGCGGTTGCTACGCCACAGCCACGGTCGTTGTGCGGATGCAGACACAGGGTAACTGCATCACGGTATTTCAAATGTTTGTTGATGTATTCTACCTGAGTGGCAAATACATGAGGCATTGCATTCTCAACGGTAGCAGGGATGTTAATGATTGCTTTGTTTTCTTTCTTTGGCTGCCATACATCCAAAACAGCATTGCACACATCAACGGCATAATCCACTTCCGTTCCCGGAAAACTTTCCGGACTGTACTGGAAAGAGAAGTTTCCTTCGGTTTCGTCTGCCAATTTTTTCAAAAGCACCGCACCGTCAACGGCAATCTGTTTAATCTGCTCCTTGGATTTTTTAAATACCTGTTCACGTTGTGCAACCGATGTGGAGTTGTACAGATGAATAACTGCGTGAGGAGCACCTTTTACAGCCTCAAATGTTTTTTTGATAATGTGCTCTCTTGCCTGAGTCAGAACCTGAACGGTAACATCATCAGGAATCATATTTTTCTCAATCAAAGCACGCATAAATTCGTATTCAGTTTCCGATGCAGCCGGGAAACCAACTTCGATTTCCTTGAATCCAATATCTACTAACATCTGGAAAAACTGTAATTTTTCGTCTAAACTCATTGGTTCAATCAACGCCTGGTTACCATCACGCAAATCGACGGAACACCAAATCGGCGGCTTTGTGATGGAATCTTTTTTTACCCAGTCATAGGTACATTCCGGTGGCATAAAATAGGCTTTTTCATATTTGTCAAAATTTTTCATGTTCAAATCCTCCATTTCTTTTCCTAATTAAAATACTGTTTTGCTGCAGGGGATTGGATGATTTGTGGTATAAATAAAAAAACTTCCGTGCCCCACAACCAATGTGGTTGTAGAGACGAAAGAGATAATCCTTCGCGGTACCACTCTACTTCATGTCCGATGGACATGCCCTCATCAGCACTAACATGCCTTTCCCTCATAACGGTGGGTGACCGGTACATTCTACTAAAGGTTCAAATGTACAGCTCGGAGGCGAGTTCACAACCATTCTTCTACTGCCTTTCACCAGCCGGCAGCTCTCTGAAAGAATAAAAGGAAGTTACTATTCCTCGTCATTGCCTTTTGCTATATGATATGTTATCATACTTTTAGTAAAAAGGAAATGATTAAATTTAATCATTTATATTGATTATTTTTAATCTACGGTGATAGCGTGCCGAAAGCTAGTTTTTATTCCTTCCTAAAACCGGGATTGGAGCTTCAATCATAAAGATAAAAAAATAAAAAAAGTGCTTGACTTTTTATGACGACTGCGCTATTATAATACTTGCGTTGTACGTGTAGCTCAGCTGGATAGAGCACTTGGCTACGGACCAAGGTGTCGGGGGTTCGAATCCTCTCACGTACGTGAAAACCGCTTATAACAGTTGTTATAAGCGGTTTTATTTTTTACAATTCTAAATCAATTTTATTTTGAAAAAGACTTTTTAATCGCCTGAAAACTCTCTTCACTGATAATATGCTCGATTTTGCAGGCGTCTTCTTCTGCTGTTTTTTCGGCAACACCAAGAGAAATTAAGTAGTGCGTCAAAACATCATGACGTTCATAGACCATTTCTGCAATTTTTTTTCCGGAATCCGTCAAATAGATGTAACCGGCATCGGTTACGGTAATATGTCCCTTTTCGCGCAGGTTTTTCATGGCGACACTGACGCTGGATTTTTTAAAATCCAATTCGGTAGCAATGTCTACGGCACGGACAACCGGCAGTGTTTTACTTAACATAAGGATAGTTTCCAAATAATCCTCAGCGGATTCGTTATACTTTTTCTTCATATATATAAGTAACTCCTCTCCAAAAAATATATACTGGGGGTATTCCCATTTACATTGTACTGTATAGTATAACATTCTTTTGCAGATGAATCAATTTGTTTTATCGCGAAAAAAACTCATAAAGTTCTTGACAGCTAATGTTCGTTAGTGTATACTAACTTGCGTAAGTGATAGAATTCATTATCAACCGTCATGTCATTTATGACGCGATACAGAAAGGATGATGGAATGATGCCTTTAACGATGGCGAAAGTGGGCGAGCCAAACACGATTAAACGAATTGGCGGTCGTGAAGAGACAAAGAAGTTTCTGGAGAACCTAGGCTTTGTGACCGGCTCGGTTGTGACAGTGGTATCGGAAATCAGTGGCAATATGATTTTGAATGTCAAAGATTCCCGCGTTGCACTTGGAAAAGATATGGCAAATAAGATAATGATTTAAGGAGGAAAGATGATGACATTGAGAGAGGTGACACCTGGCAGCACGGTAAAAGTTACAAAGTTGACAGGCGAAGGTCCGGTAAAAAGGCGTATTATGGACATGGGTATTACCAAAGGAGTTGATATTTTTGTAAGGAAAGTAGCACCGCTTGGAGACCCGGTTGAGGTTACCGTGCGTGGTTATGAATTATCCTTGCGTAAAGCGGATGCAGAAATGATTGAAGTTCAGTAAATTTTTTTGTGTCACAGTTAGTAAAAACTAACAATGGAAAGCCTAAACAAATATAAGATAGAAATATCAAACTTAGAAAAGGAGAAAAGAAAATGGCTATTACGATTGCGCTTGCGGGTAACCCGAATAGCGGTAAGACAACATTGTTTAACGCTTTGACCGGTGCCAATCAGTTTGTTGGTAACTGGCCTGGTGTAACAGTAGAGAAAAAAGAAGGAAAGTTAAAGAAGAGTTTGGCAGGTGGCAGCTCAGACGTTGTTATCACTGACTTGCCCGGTATTTATTCTCTTTCCCCATATACATTGGAAGAGGTAGTTGCTAGAAATTACTTAATCAATGAGAGACCGGATGCGATTTTAAATATTGTAGATGGTTCGAACATTGAGCGTAACCTGTACTTGACGACACAGCTTCTGGAACTTGGTATTCCGGTTGTTATGGCTGTCAATATGATGGATATTGTAAAGAAAAATGGCGATGTCATCAACATAAAAGAGCTGAGCAAAGTTCTTGGATGCGACGTGGTTGAGATTTCTGCCCTGAAAGGAACCGGTATTGAGGATGCTGCGAAAAAGGCTTTGACTGCAGCAAAGAAAGGTTATGAAGCACCGGTTCATGAATTTGCTGAAGGAGTAGAGATGGCAATTCATTCTGTTGAGTCAATGTTAGACGGACAGATTAAAGATGAGTTGAAACGTTTCTATGCAATCAAACTTTTGGAGAGTGACGATAAAATTGTTGAGCAGATGGCTTCCGTGCCGGATGTCAGCAGTGAGATTTCTTCTCTGGAAGAGGCATTTGATGACGATGTAGAAAGTATTATTACAAATGAGAGATACAGCTATATAACATCTGTCATTGATGACTGCCTGAAAAAAGCAAAATCCGGAAAACTTACGATTTCCGATAAGATTGATAAGATTGTGACAAACCGAATTTTGGCGCTGCCAATCTTTGCGGTTGTTATGTTTATCGTATATTATGTTTCTGTTACAACAGTTGGTACAATTGCTACTGACTGGGCAAATGATGGTGTGTTCGGTGATGGCTGGCACTTGTTCGGTATCGGAACTTCCGCTTACGAAGAAGATGCTGACAGCTATACACAGGCAACCAACGCATTGGATGCTTATGGCGTTTTGGTAACAGACGATGAAGATGCCATTGATGTTGATGCAACAAAGAAAAAGATGGCAGAGTTAGATGCAAAGGGTTCTTCTGAAGCTTCTGTAAAATATGAAGTAGAAGATGAAGAGACTTTGGCAACAAATGAAATTGATGTATATTATGATGCGGTACCGGATGATGCAGATGAGGAAACTGTAAATGGTATGTCATTCAAAGATGCAGAAAAATATGTCAATGAAAAAGGCTTGGAAGAGCCGGATTCTGCAGATTATGGTGTTTGGGTTCCCGGTATCCCGGCATTGCTTAATAAGGCACTTTTGGACGACGAAGGAAATCCGGTTTGCGCAGAACCTTTGTACGGATTGATTATGGATGGTATTGTAGCCGGTGTTGGAGCTGTACTCGGATTTGTTCCTCAGATGCTTGTATTGTTTATCTTCTTAGCATTTTTGGAAGCATGTGGTTACATGGCACGTATCGCATTTATCATGGACCGTATTTTCCGTCGTTTCGGTTTGTCCGGTAAATCCTTCATCCCAATGTTGATTGGTTCCGGATGTGGTGTTCCCGGTATCATGGCTTCTCGTACAATCGAGAGTGACCGTGACCGTAAGATGACAATTATGACGACAACATTTATCCCTTGTGGAGCAAAACTTCCATTTATCGCAATGGTTGCCGGAGCTATTTTCGGTGGTGCTTCATGGGTTGCTCCTTCCGCATACTTCCTTGGAATCGGAGCTGTTATCGTATCTGGTATCATTTTGAAGAAAACGAAATTGTTTGCCGGTGACCCGGCACCGTTCGTTATGGAGCTTCCTGCTTACCATATGCCAACCGTTGGTACGGTACTTCGCAGCATGTGGGAGCGTGGCTGGAGCTTTATTAAGAAGGCAGGTACTATCATCCTTCTTTCCACAATTTTTGTATGGTTTACAACCTATTTCGGTGTAGTAGACGGAACATTCCGTATGCTTTCAGAGGATGAAATTGATGCTAGTATTCTGGCAGTAATTGGTAAAGCAATCGCTTGGTTGTTCGCTCCTCTTGGATGGGGCAACTGGCAGGCAACTGTTGCTTCAATTACAGGGCTTGTGGCAAAAGAGAATATCGTTGGTACTCTTGGTATTCTGTACACTGCCGGTGATGGTACTGTATATCAGAACATGGCAGCAAACTTTACCGCAGTTAGTGGTTATGCTTTCTTAGCATTTAACCTTTTGTGTGCTCCATGTTTCGCAGCAATGGGTGCGATTAAACGTGAGATGAATAACCGTAAATGGTTCTTCGTAGCCGTTAGTTATCAGTGTGGATTTGCTTACTTGATTGGTTTGATTGTAAATAACATTGGTTTGCTTGCACAGGGCGTATTCAGTATCTGGACAGTAGTTGCTATTTTGGTAATTATTGGAATGATTTACCTTCTGGTTCGTCCTTATAAAGAAAGCCAGACATTAAAAGTTGGCAAAACGAGTGTTGCTGCCTCCAAGTAATCATCTCAAAAATTTGTAAAAAACATTTTGAACATAAATAAGCCATTTGGATATGACCTGCATTTTTTGGAATGCAGGTCTAGCCTTTTGAATCGAAAGGAGTGTGTCAATATGTGGGGAACAATTATTGTAGCAGGTATTCTTGTGGTGATTGTAGCCGCTATTCTGTTTTGCATGAGAAAAGACCGTAAAAATGGAAAAGGAAGCTGTGGCGGTGACTGCAGTAAATGTAAGGGTTGCCATTAAATCATTCAGTATGTATAATGAAAGAACATGGACGGTTGAATGAAATGAGGTGGATAGGATGAAGAACCCTTTGATAAAAATTTGTGGTATTACTTCCGAAGAAGAAATTGGATATATTGCAAAAGCCGGTATTGATTATGCCGGCTTTGTGTTGTTTTTTCCGAAAAGTAAAAGGAATCTTTCCCTAGAGTGTGCCAAGAAATTAATTGCGAAACTTCCGGCAGGCGTTGTTTCGGTTGCGGTTACGGTAAGCCCGACAAAAGAGCAGGTGGAAGCGGTTGTGGAAGCCGGCTTTTTAGCAATTCAAATTCATGGCAAGATAGAGGATTCGGTTATTACGTCCTGTCGGATTCCGGTTTTTAAAGCTTTTAATGTAAGTGATATGGATGCTTTTTCACATTACGAAGAAATGGATGAAGTGGCTGGATTTGTTATGGATGCTGCAGTTCCGGGAAGCGGAAAAACATTTGACTGGGATTTGCTGCAAAAGCTTCCTTCGACAGAGAAACAAGTATTACTTGCCGGTGGGCTTAATCCGGACAATGTGGGAGAGGCTCTGGCTGCCTGCGCGGGGAAAATTGATGGTGTGGACACCAGTTCCGGTGTAGAGCGCACAGATGGTAACGGAAAGAGTAAAGAACGAATAGAAGCTTTTGTGAGAACAGTACGGGGAAGTTCAGAAAAGTAAAGTAAGATAAGTAACTTATAAAAAAGAAGAAATGATAATTGGAGAGAAACCTTATTCGCGAAGCGAATCTTTTGTTTCGAGCCAATTATCATTTCTTTTTTTTATATAGATTACTTATTCTTACTTATCCTGATACTCAAGTGCTGCACCAACAAATCCTTTAAATAACGGATGTGGATGGTTTGGACGGGATTTAAACTCCGGATGAGCCTGTGTGGCAACGAACCAAGGATGTTCCGGAATCTCTAACATTTCAACAATTCGTCCATCCGGTGAAAGTCCGGAAAGTTTCATGCCGTTTTTCTCTAAGTCATCACGATAGTAGTTATTTACCTCATAGCGGTGGCGGTGTCTTTCATGAATTGTTTCTTCGCCGTATAGCGCATACGCTTTACTGTCTTTAGCGAGTACACAAGGGTAGGAACCAAGACGTAAGGTGCCGCCGATATCCTCAACACCATTCTGGTCTGGCATCAGGTGAATTACCGGATGCGTTGTAGATGGGTCTAATTCTGCACTGTGAGCGTCATTCCAGCCGACAACATTACGTGCAAATTCTACGATGGATAACTGCATACCAAGGCAGAGACCAAGGAATGGAATGTTATTTTCGCGTGCATACTGGATAGCATAAATTTTACCATCAATACCGCGGTCACCAAAACCACCCGGTACTAAAACACCACTTACATCGCCTAAAAAATCAGCGACATTTTCAGGGGTTACATCTTCTGAATTTACCCATTTGATGTTTACCTGTGCATTGTGGGCGAAACCACCGTGCTTTAAGGATTCAACAACACTGATATAAGCATCATGCAAAGCAGTATATTTGCCGACGAGGGCAACGGTTACTTCTTTGTTTAAGTTCTTAATGGAATTTACCATGTCTTCCCAGCCTTTGATATCCGGTTCCGGACAATCCAAGTGAAGACATTTGCAGACAGTCTGTGCAAGGTTTTCCTTCTCCATGGCAAGAGGTACTTCATAAAGTGTTTCCACATCTAAGTTCTGGATAACCTGACTGTTTGGTACATTACAGAACAAAGAAATTTTGTCGCGGATTGCTTTATCGAGAGGAATCTCAGTACGGCATACAACGATATCCGGCTGGATTCCCATACCTTGAAGTTCTTTTACACTTGCCTGTGTTGGCTTGGATTTTAATTCCTGCGATGCCTTTAAATAAGGAACTAATGTAACGTGAATCAAAATCGCATTTTCATGTCCGACATCTAACTGGAACTGACGAATTGCCTCTAAAAATGGCTGGCTCTCGATATCACCAACCGTACCTCCGACTTCAATGATGGCAATCTGCGTTTCTTTTACACCATCGTTGCGGTAAAAACGGCTTTTCAATTCATTTGTAATATGAGGGATTACCTGTACGGTTCCACCACCGTAATCACCACGGCGCTCTTTGGAAAGAACCGACCAGTAAACTTTACCGGTTGTGACATTACTCTGTTTGGTGAGACTTTCGTCAATGAAACGCTCATAATGTCCCAAGTCCAAATCGGTTTCCGCACCGTCATCGGTGACGAATACTTCACCATGCTGAATTGGATTCATCGTACCCGGGTCAATATTGATATACGGGTCAAATTTCTGCATGGTTACTTTGTAGCCACGCATTTTCAACAATCGACCTAAAGAAGCGGCAGTAATTCCTTTTCCTAAACCGGAAACAACACCGCCAGTTACAAAAACGTACTTTACAGCCATTTTAATCTCCATTCCGGAGCCAACAGCTCCTTAATCTTTTTACAAATTTTATATTTAATGAAAATAAACAAACTTATTTCTAGTATACCCTTTTTACCAGTTTGTTTCAAGTGTCAAATTCACCAATCTTTCACATACTAACCATTGATTTATCATTTAAAATCTTTTATACTTATTAAAGTAACGATTCAGGATACGAAAGGACAAGATAGAATGGATTTTAATAATAATGAAAGAAATAATCAGGATCCGAACAAGCGCAAGAAAAACAAGACCAATCTCTTGATTTGTTTAATGGCGGCGCTGTTTGCAATTGGCTTGATTTTTTTCCTGAATTCCGAGATTCAAAGAAATACGGAAAAGGAAATCACGTATACAAAATTTATTGAAATGCTGAAAAAGGACCAGGTGAAAAAGGTTACATTTCAGTCGAATATGATTGTCATTGAGCCAAAGACGAAGGAAAAAGTGGCGATGCTTACGGTCACTTATTATACCGGGTATGTCAATGACGAGAAATTGGTGCAGGATTTGCTGAATAAATACGGAGTCGAGTTTACGGCGGAGATTCAGAGCAGTTCGGGAATTATGGACTTTTTGCTTTCTTATATTCTTCCGATTGCGGGACTTTGGATTCTCCTTTGGTTCTTTATGCGCTCAGCAACTAAGGGCGGCGGCATTATGGGCGGCGTCGGCAAGTCAAATGCGAAGATGTATGTAGAAAAAAAGACCGGTGTGACATTTAAGGATGTTGCCGGTGAAGAAGAGGCAAAAGAGTCACTGACGGAGTTAGTTGACTTTTTGAAAAATCCGGATAAATACAAAAAAATTGGTGCGAGACTTCCGAAAGGTGCGCTGCTTGTCGGACCTCCGGGAACCGGTAAGACACTGCTTGCGAAGGCACTTGCAGGAGAAGCAGGTGTTCCGTTCTTTTCCCTGTCCGGGTCCGATTTTGTGGAAATGTTTGTTGGTGTCGGTGCGTCACGTGTAAGAGATTTGTTTAAGCAGGCGACATCGATGGCACCTTGTATTATTTTTATTGATGAGATTGATGCGATTGGTAAAAGCCGTGACAGCCAGTATGGCGGGGGCAATGATGAGCGTGAGCAGACGCTGAATCAGCTGTTGTCGGAGATGGATGGTTTTGATTCCTCGAAAGGAATTATCATTCTTGGTGCGACAAACCGTCCGGAAGTGCTTGATAAGGCATTACTTCGTCCGGGACGTTTTGACCGCCGGATTATTGTGGAAAAACCGGATTTGAAAGGCCGTGTGGATGTATTAAAGGTTCATTCGCATGATGTGCTTATGGATGATACGGTAGATTTGGAAGAAATTGCGTTGGCAACTTCCGGTGCCGTTGGTGCGGACCTTGCCAATATGGTTAATGAAGCTGCTATTATGGCAGTAAAAGATGGCAGACAGGTTGTAAGCCAGAAGGATTTGTTTGAGGCTGTTGAAGTGGTACTTGCCGGAAAAGAGAAAAAAGACCGTATTCTTGGCGAGGAAGAAAAGAAGATTGTTGCTTACCATGAGATTGGACATGCGCTTGTGGCAACCAATTTGAAACATGCGGAGCCGGTACAGAAAATTACGATTGTACCGCGTACAATGGGAGCACTCGGCTATGTGATGCAGGTGCCGGAAGAAGAAAAATATCTGATGAAGAAGGAAGAGCTGATTTCAGAGATTGTTACACTTATGGGGGGGCGTGCGGCAGAGCAGGTTAAGTTTGATGATATTACGACCGGAGCGTCGAATGATATTGAGAAGGCAACGTCAATTGCACGTTCGATGGTAACGCAGTACGGTATGAGCAGTAAGTTTGGCATGATGGGCTTAGAGACAATTCAGAGCCGTTATCTGGATGGCAGACCGGTGCTTAACTGCGGCGAGGTGACGGAGAGCCAGATTGATGAAGAAGTCATGGCAATTTTGAATGACAGTTACAAAAAGGCAGTGGAATGTATCGAGACAAACCAGGCGGTTATGGATAAACTGGCAGAGCATTTAATTGAAAAAGAAACGATTACCGGAAAAGAGTTCGTTGCGATTTACGAAGAAATTACCGGTGAAAAGTTAAAGAGAAGCGGCGAGGAAAAACAGAAAGAAGAAGTAAAAGAACTCCCGCAGAATGAGGAAGAGTAATGGCTTACGAATTGTTAGTGCTGGATGTTGATGGAACATTAGTCAATACAAAAAAAGAGATTACAGAGCGTACAAAAGAGGCTTTGTGGGAATGTCAGGAACAGGGTGTCAAGGTTGCAATTGCTTCCGGGCGGTGCACAGAGGGCATCCGCCATCAGGCAAAAGCGATTGGACTTGACCGGTTCGGCGGCTATGTTATTTCGTTTAACGGTGGACGCATTACAAATTTTGCAACCGGTGAAGTGATATATGATATTACACTGCCGGATGGGATGATTCATGAATTGTATGATTATTCAAAAAAAGAGCATACCGGAATATTAACGTATGATGCCGGGAAAATCGTGGCGCACAGTGACACGGATCCGTATATTACAATTGATGCAAAAGGCTGTGATATTCCTATTTGGGTACCGGAAGATTTTCACCGGGATGTGAAGTTTGCGGGTAATAAATGCATTTTGACCGGGGACCCTGCACATTTGGAAAAACTGGAGAAAAAGGCGACAAAAGATTTTGAGGGCCGTCTTTCGGTTTACCGCTCCGAAGGATTTTATCTGGAAATGATGCCTCTTGGCGTGGATAAGGCATACGGTGTGGCAAAACTGTTAGAACGTCTTGGCTACCGCCGCAGCCAGATGGTGTGCTGTGGGGATGGATTTAATGATTTGCCGATGATTGAATATGCCGGATTTGGCGTGGCTATGGCAAATGCACCGGAACAATTGAAAGAAAAAGCGGATTATGTTGCACCGTCCTGTGACGAAGATGGACTGGTGGATGTGATTACGCGTTTTATAAAGGACTGGTAAATGTGTTTAATCTGGAAGAGGAATTGAAAAAACTGCCCGGTAAGCCGGGCGTGTATCTCATGCATGACCAAACGGATGAGATTATTTATGTGGGAAAGGCAATTAGTCTAAAAAACAGAGTACGCCAGTATTTTCAGAAGAGCCGTCATGTGACGCCTAAAATACAGCGGATGATTGACCGTATTGCGTGGTTTGAGTATATTGTGACGGACAGCGAACTGGAAGCATTGGTGTTAGAGTGCAATCTGATTAAGGAACATTCCCCACGGTATAATACAATGTTAAAGGATGGCAAGAGCTATCCTTTCTTAAAAGCGACGGTTTCAGAAGCCTACCCAAGGCTTCTTTTTGCGCGTCAGATGAAACGGGACGGCTGTAAGTATTTTGGACCGTTTACAAGTGGCAAGGCGATTCGTGATACAATTGAACTGGTGAATCAGTTGTTTCATCTGAGAAACTGCCACCGCGTGCTGCCACGTGATATAGGAAAAGAAAGACCTTGTCTGTATCATCAGATTGGACAGTGTCCGGCGCCATGCCAAGGACATGTGAAAAAGGAAGAGTACCGGGCAAATTTTGAGCGTGCCCTGAAGTTTTTGCAGGGCGATACCAAATCGGTATTGAAGGAACTTGAGGAGAAAATGCAGCGAGCGGCAGCAGAGATGAATTTTGAGGAGGCCGCCACATACCGTGATTTGATACAGAGTGTCCGTCAGGTGACAGAACGGCAAAAAATTACATCAGAGGACTTTGAAGACCGTGACATCGTGGCGATGGCTCGTGGAAAAGAGGATGCGGTAGTGCAGGTGTTTTTTATCCGTGGTGGAAAAATGCTGGGGAGAGAGCATTACTATCTGACCGGAACAAATGAGGAGACAGAAGGGGCTGTTTTGTCTGCTTTTATTAAACAAATGTATGCTGGAACGCCGTATATTCCGAAAGAAATCTGGTTAGAGCAGGAAGTGGAAGATGCAGATGCTATCCTTGAGTGGCTTTCGGCAAAACGCGGACATAAGGTGTATTTCCGCTATCCACAGCGCGGTCAGAAAGAGCGCATGCTTGAGTTGGCGAAGAAAAATGCCCGGATGGTGCTTCAAAAGGACGCTGAGAAGTTACAGAGAGAGCGGGCGAGGACGAAAGGTGCGATGGAGGAAATCGAAGGCTTGCTTGGTATTTCCGGACTCAGCCGTGTGGAATCCTATGATATTTCAAATATCAATGGTTTTGAGACGGTTGGTTCAATGGTTGTGTTTGAAGAGGGAAAAGCGAAAAAGAATGATTACCGTAAATTTCGTATCCGCTCCGTGAGCGGGCCGGATGATTATGGTGCTATGCGGGAAATGCTGACGAGACGTTTTGAACACAGTAAACGGGAAGGTTTGTCGGAGATGGATTCTTTCCGCAATCTGCCGGATATTATTTTTATGGATGGTGGAAAAGGCCAGGTAAATATTGCAGAAGAAGTTTTGTTAAAATTAGATATAACAATACCGGTCTGCGGCATGGTAAAGGATGACCACCATAGGACGCGCGGGCTGTATTTTAAAAATGAAGAAATTCCGATTGACACACACAGTGAGGGATTCCGCCTGATTACGAGAGTGCAGGATGAAACACACCGTTTTGCGATTGAGTATCATAAGCAGATTCGAAGCAAGACGCAGGTTCATTCAATTCTTGATGATATTCCGATGATTGGTGCCACAAGGCGTAAAGCGCTGATGCGGACCTATCAGTCATTAGCTGAGATTCAGAAAGCAGATGTGGAAGAGCTGATGGAGATTCCGGAAATGAATCGTCAGGCTGCGGAATCCGTTGTTCAGTTTTTTGCAGCGAAACAGAGAGAAGGTGAAAGAGATGACAAATCTGAATGAAAAAAAAGCGGCAGATGATTTTCTGCCAATGAGTAAAAAAGCAATGAAACGGCGGGGGTGGAGCCGGTGCGATTTTGTATTTGTCATTGGGGACGCTTATGTGGACCACTCTTCTTTCGGACCGGCAATTATCAGCAGACATTTGGAGGCAAATGGTTATAAAGTTGGAATTATTTCGCAGCCGGATTGGAAAGACGATGCAAGTATCACAAAATTGGGTGAGCCACGCCTTGCTTTTTTAGTGTGTGCAGGAAATATGGATTCCATGGTAAACCATTATACGGTGGCGAAAAAGAGACGAAAAACGGATGCGTATACGCCGGGCGGCGTGATGGGGAAACGCCCGGATTATGCAACCGTTGTGTACTCGAATCTGATTCGCAGAACGTATAAACATACGCCGATTATTCTTGGTGGAATCGAGGCGAGCTTACGGCGGCTGGCGCATTACGATTACTGGTCGGATAAGGTGAAACGCTCGATTTTACTGGATTCCGGTGCGGATATGATTTCGTATGGCATGGGAGAACACAGTATGCTTGAAATTGCAGAGGCGTTAGACGCCGGTATTTCCATTCATGATATCACGTATGTTGCGGGAACTGTGTACCGTACAAAAGAAGGGGAATTGAGTGCGTATGAGCCGATTTCTCTTCCTGCGTTTGAAGAAGTTAGTACGGATAAGAAAAAATACGCACAAAGTTTTTATGTGCAATATGAAAATACTGATGCATTTACGGCAAAACCGTTAGTTGAAGCATATCCGAATAAAGTGTTGGTTGTGCAGAATCCACCGGCAAAGCCACTTACTACGCAGGAAATGGATGATATTTATGCCTATCCCTATGTGGGAACGTATCATCCATCCTATGAGGCAGCAGGCGGTGTTCCGGCAATTTCCGAGATTCAGTTTAGTCTGACAAGCTGCCGTGGATGTTTTGGCGGCTGTAATTTCTGTGCCCTCACATTTCATCAGGGAAGAATTGTTCAGGTCAGAAGCCATGAGTCGATTTTGGAAGAAGCAAAAGGGATGACTGTTAAAACCGGATTTAAGGGATATATACACGATGTGGGAGGACCGACAGCAAATTTCAGAAGACCCTCGTGTGACAAGCAGCTTGAAAAAGGTGTCTGCCAGATGAAGCAATGTTTGTTCCCCAAACCGTGTCTGAATCTGAAAGTTGACCATAAGGATTATGTTTCACTGCTTCGGAAACTGAAGCGTTTGCCGGGAATTAAGAAAGTATTTGTCCGTTCCGGAATCCGGTTTGATTATGTGATGCAGGAAACGGATGATACGTTTCTTAGTGAACTTTGCAGAGACCATATCAGCGGGCAGCTTAGAGTGGCGCCGGAACATGTTTCTAATAATGTTTTGCGGGCGATGGGAAAGCCACCGCATGCGGTCTATGAAAAGTTTTGCAAACGCTATGAAAAAGTAAATAAAAGGACGGGGAAGAAACAGTATGTAGTTCCTTATTTTATGTCTTCTCACCCGGGTTCGACGCTAAAGGATGCGATTGAACTGGCGGAATATATTAGAGACCTCGGCTACATGCCGGAGCAGGTGCAGGATTTTTATCCGACGCCATCAACGATTTCGACCTGCATGTATTATACGGGACTTGATCCTCGTACGATGGAGCCGATTTATGTGCCGAAATCTTCCCATGAAAAGGCTATGCAGCGAGCATTAATTCAATACAGGGAGCCTAAAAATTATGATTTAGTAAAAGAGGCCCTGCTCAAGGCAGGGCGGAATGATTTAATTGGATTTGATAAAAAATGTCTGATTTCTCCGAGAAAGCGTAAGCGCCGTTAGTTGTGGATTTTACACGTGGAGCCTACGAGATAGCGGGGAATGCTTAACGATGAGTCTGCGGTTTGCGTGGACTCATTTTTTTGCAGGTAAACGGCTGTATAAATCTGTGAGGATGGGCAGCCGTCGCCGGCAAGATGTCCGGAGGCTTTGCAGATTTTGCAACGCACATGGCAGTCGCATTTCTCCTTTGGTACGGACTCTTTATCAAAGTATTCTTTTTTTATGCAGGAGCCGCCAACAGCCTTGTCGCAAATACCGTTGATTGCAAGTTTTCCGCATTTTGTACAAATAACAGCGGTTGTGATAGAGTCCGGTTTCTTGAATGAAACTTTTGTGTAATTTTGATTTAACTTCTCCATCGTGTCACGCCACAAATCTTTCTGATAGGTAAGAGATGTTTGCTTTTGCCCGGAATCATAACCGCCCCAGATGCCGGCTGTGAGATACGGTGTGTAGCCGACAAACCACAAGTCACGGTTGCCGGTGGAAGTACCGGTTTTTCCTGCCTGTGGCATATTGATTTTTTTGAATTTTAAGCGGCTGCCGGTTCCTTTTGAAATGACGTCTTCCATTGCACTGGTAAGGAGCCATGCAGTCGATTCTTTCATGACCTGTTTGGTATCCGTATTCGTTGTGTTGTCGAGTAACACATTTCCGTCATGGTCGACAATTTTTGTATAAAAGAAGGCGGGATGATAAAGTCCCTGATTGGCAATGGTAGCAAAGCCGTTCGTTAATTCTAAGTTGGTAACGCCTTTAGTCAATCCTCCAAGAGCAAGTGGGAGAGAAATATCCGTATAGGTGTTTCCATCCTGACTGGTATAGTTGTCAACCAAAGTAGTAAAACCTAAATTTAATAAATAATCATATCCGGTTTTAGGACTTACATCCTTCAATGTTTTGACGGCAACTACATTCATGGATTGCGCCATTGCTTCACGCAGGGAAGTAAGTCCGCGGTAGGAGTTTCCGTACCAGTTTTTCACTTTCCGTTTTGTACCCGGATAGTAATAAGGGGCGTCATCCTGTACGGTTGCCAGCGTCATGCCGGCAGTGTCAAGTGCCGGCAGGTATGTCGATAAAATCTTAAAGGTTGAGCCGGGCTGGCGCACCGAATCCGTTGCACGGTTCAGTGTGCGGCTTGCGTTTTTATCACCGCGACCGCCGACAAGCGCTTTTACGGCACCGGTATGCTGGTCGATTACAACAAAGGAGGACTGCGGTTCAATTACGAGGTCAATCGTCTCAGACTGCACGGTATCATCTTTCGTCAGCATAGCAGCTCGGAACTGCTTGATTTGTTTTCTGGCAGTGGATTTCTTTTTATATAATCCGGATATAACTTCCTTCTTTCTACTTTTAAACCATTTCTTCATATCGGAAAAGGAATAGGTAATCTGCGTTCCGTCCTTGTGCGTAACAATCAATTGATAAGTTAGTTCATATCGAGAGTTCGCAGGATAATATTTTTTGTTGTTCATCATTGAATCGACGGTTTTTTGCATAGATTTGTCCTGCGTGCTGTAAATCGTCAGGCCGCGGCTGTACAGTGCGTTATAAGCCTGCGTTTCCGTGTAGCCGCATTTGGCTTTCAAATCCTGAATTACCTGCTCGATCAAAGCATCGGTAAAATACGAGGTAATGGAAGAACTTGAAAATGTTTGTTTGTTCACTTTTTGGATGCGGTCATAAACCGGGTCACGGAGAGTATCGGTGTATTCTTTACTGGAAATATATCCCTGATTTTTCATATAGGTCAAAACAGTTGTGCGTTTCTGACTGTTTTTCGCCGGATGGGAAATCGGATTGTACGCTGATGGGTTTTGCGTAATGCCGGCAAGAACCGCACACTCGGAAAGGGTGAGGTCAGAAACATTTTTATTAAAATATCGTTTGGATGCTGCCTGTACACCAAGTGTATTTTGCCCGAGGTTAATGGTATTTAAGTAATACTCGAGAATTTGGTTTTTACTGTATTTTTTTTCGGTCTGCAAAGCAAGAAACTGCTCCTGCAGCTTACGCTTTATTTTTTCAAAGAGTGTATTTTCCTCGCCGCCCTCAAATACCTGGTTTTTCAATAACTGCTGTGTAATCGTACTGGCACCTTGTGTAAAATCGCCCTTATTTTTTATGCCAATAGTCAGTGCACGCAAAACGCCCTGTGTATCCACGCCGTTATGCTTACGGAAACGCTCGTCCTCAATGGCAATAAAGGCATTTTGAAGATTTTCAGGAATTTTATCCAATGTAACATATTCACGGTTGGCATCTTTCCCGACTAAGGACTGAATCGGAATTCCCTCACTGTCCACAATTGTCGTTGTATAGCCCTTTGGAACAATCTGGATAGAGTTCACATCCGGTGTCGAAGATAAGATGCTTGTGTACATCCCAATCAGGAAACTTCCGGCAAAAAGGCTGATAAAAATAAGCCCGATGAGAGTAAGACGAATTCCCATAAGCTGTAATTTGTGCAGACGGTGAGTGGCTGCGGATTCAAGCTGATGTTTTCGATTCTGGATTCCCTTATGACTAAAATTCATGTGCGGTCCTTTCCTTCCTGAATGTTTCCTTTTCTTTTTAGTATAACAAAAACTCTTGAAAAGGGAAAGGGCAATTACTATAATAGTAAGGAGTAGGAACGAAGTAAGAGAAAGGAACGAAACGGATGGAAACAGCATCTAAGATACTCTACGAAGGTGGACAAGGGGAAATTATAGAAAAGAAATCCCGTTTTATTGCGAACATTTTTCCGGTCACAACGGAAGAAGAAGCACTTGAAAAAATTACCGCGATGCGGAAAAAATATTATGATGCCAGACATAACTGCTTTGCCTATATTTTAGGTGAAAATAAGGATACGGTGCGCTGCAGCGATGACGGGGAACCATCAGGAACGGCCGGCCGACCGATGTTGGATATTTTGGATGGACAGGGAATTTATAATGTTGTGGCAGTCGTCACAAGATATTTTGGAGGAACTCTTCTTGGTACTGGGGGGCTTGTAAGAGCGTATTCCGGTGCGATGAAAGAGGGATTAAATCACTGTGTACTTTTAGAAAAAGAGACCGGTTACCCGCTGACCGTTACAGTGGATTATAACGAGGTTGGAAAAATCCAATATTTAGCAAGAACCAACGAGATTCACGAGTTATCGTGTGAATATGGAAATGAGGTTGTGTTTCGGTTTTTGGTGCCGGAGGAGAAAATTGATTCATTTGAAACGGCATTGACGGAGAAAACAGCTGCGAAAGCTAAACTTGAACGGGGCGAAAAACTGTGTTATGGTTTCCATGGAGACGAAGTTATACAGATGGATAAACGGCAGGAAGGAAAGGAATCATGAATTTATTAGATTATATGAGCGAGCAGAAAAAAGAGACCGAATCGCCGCTTGCTTCAAGACTCCGTCCGACTACCTTGGACGAGGTTGTGGGACAGAAACATATTATCGGAAAAGATAAATTATTGTACCGGGCAATTCAGGCAGATAAATTAAGTTCGCTGATTTTTTATGGACCGCCGGGAACCGGAAAAACGACGTTAGCGAAAGTAATTGCGAATACGACAAGTGCAGCATTTCTCCAGATTAATGCGACATCAGCCGGTAAAAAAGACATGGAAGAAGTTGTTGAAAAAGCAAAAGAAAACTGGGGGGCTTATGGGCGCAAGACGATTTTGTTTATTGACGAGATTCACCGCTTTAATAAAAGCCAGCAGGACTATTTGCTTCCGTTTGTTGAAGACGGTACCATTGTCTTGATTGGTGCAACAACGGAAAATCCGTATTTTGAAGTAAATGGTGCGCTTTTGTCCCGCTCGATTATTTTTGAATTAAAGGCATTGGAAAAAGATGAAATCAAGGAACTTTTGCTGCGTGCAGTGACAGATAAAGAAAAGGGACTTGGCAGTTTTGATGCAGTCATCGAAAAAGACGCTTTGGAATTTCTTGCGGACATCAGCGGTGGTGATGCCAGAAGTGCTTTAAATGCGATTGAACTTGGTGTTTTGACAACCGAGAGAGGTGCAGATGGCAAAATTCATATTACGATGGAAGTTGCCGAGGAATGTATTCAAAAACGTGTACTCCGCTATGATAAAACAGGGGATAATCATTACGATACCATTTCGGCATTTATTAAAAGTATGCGGGGCTCTGACCCGGATGCCGTAGTTTATTATCTGGCGAGAATGCTGTATGCCGGTGAGGACATCAAATTTATTGCCAGACGAATCATGATTTGTGCGGCGGAGGATGTTTCAAATGCTGACCCACAGGCTCTTGTCGTGGCGACCGCGGCGGCACAGGCAGTTGAGCGTCTTGGTATGCCGGAGGCAAGAATTGTGCTTTCACAGGCGGCGCTTTATGTGGCATGTGCACCGAAGAGCAATTCAGCAATTGTTGCAATTGATGATGCCATGGATTATGTTAAAACGCATCCGAATTACCGGATTCCGGCGCATTTGATGGATGCCCATTATAAAAGTGCGGCAAAACTCGGACATGGTATCGGGTACCAGTATTCCCATGATTACGAAAATCATTATGTAAGACAGCAGTATCTGCCGGATGAGGTGGAATCCGAGCATTTTTTTCATTTATCGGAGAACGGTTATGAAAAGGAAATTAAGCAGCATATGAAGAAAATTGGAGCAGATAAGGAGGAATGGTAAGATGGCAGAAGAGAAAAAAGAAAAATTTGAAAGTTCATATCCGAAGGGTGTGCGTATTGCAGCAATTATTGGTGTAATCTTTTTAGTTGCGTTGTATATTGTAACTTTGATTGCAGGAATCACCACATCAAAGGCGGCACCGGAATTGTTTAAAATGTGTATTGGTTCCAGCATTTTACTGCCAATTCTGTTTTGGCTTTATATTCAATTTGCCAAATCGTTTATGAACCGGGATAGGGAAAACATAAAGAAAGAAAAATAACAGATATTAAAAAAGCTGTAAACTGATGAAATTCACCAATTTACAGCTTTTCTTTTATCTTTTTTAGTATCCGATTTTTTTACCTTTTTTTGTCAGATATCCACTGATTCGTTTTGCTTTATAATCTTTTTTCTTGCGGGAATCCGGTACACCGGGATCTGTTGGGTCGTAGTTGATGCCACCTTTCACTTTGATGGTCTTTGCTTTGCCGAGAGGACCCGGTTTCTTTGTGCTTCCCTTTACGATTTTAATGGTATTGCCGGTTGAAGTATAATCGTAAATCCACTTCGCATCCGCTACTGCCATACGGATACATCCGGCAGAAGCAGGTCTGCCAAGCTTGTTGTAGGTGACAGCAGGCAGTGCATAATGAGACTGTGTGCCGACGGCAATCGAGTGGAAATAAACATTGCCGACAATGTGGGTTGCCCAGCGTGCATATACAGTACTGCCATCCGGCTCATGCATCGGTTTCATCGTATATTTTACGGACTGGCCGTTTGTGCATACCGAATATGTACCTATTGGAGTATATGCTGACTTCTCATGGAGGCCACCGGTACCGGCAACGGTCCAGATGTCACTGCCGACACATACAGAACACGTTTTAACCGGAATATCGTATTTGTTTGTCTCATCGTTGTACATGTAAATCGTAACAACACATGCGGCACGGTTTACTTCGATGTAAAACTTGTTCTGATGAGAGGAACTGCTTTTTTTCAGTTTCAAAATCTTAGTAAGGTCGGTCTGTTTTTCATTGTTAATATAATAGAATTTGTATTTCTTTCCCTTATATTTTTCATAATACCAGCCGTTTTTACCAAGGTCTGACTTTTTCAGTTTGAACTTTTTCTTTTTCAGCAACAGTCTGCTTTTCCATGCGGATGTCGCAAATGCACGAACCTCGTAAGTTCCTTTTGCTTCATTTTTTACTGTTACGGTGTAGGTCTTTTTATTGGAAGAAGCTTTTGCTTTGTATGTGCCAAGCTTTTTCTTTTTACCGTTTTTAATCCGGTAAATATCAAATTCAACCTTTTTGATATTGCCGGGAACATAAGCTCCGGACAATTTATAGATGCAGGTTGCATTTTTCTTTTTAGTAACGGTAAGAGTTCCCTTTTTCATACGCTGGTCAGCTTTTGTTGTCTGTGCAAGCGTATAAGTTTTATTGTTGGAATCGATCACAACCGCTTTAATTGTAAATAAATCCAAATTGTATTTTAAGGTTTTCATCGTAACTTCTTTATAATAAGAAGCTGTCTTTTTCTTGCCGGAAAGTGTAGCAACCTGTCTGCCATCGCTGTTAAATACCTGGAATGTTACACCATTTACACCGAATACGTTAGTCAATCCGCTAAGTTGAATGGCAAATGCCTTTTTCTTCTCCAATGCTTTTGTTTTCTTTGTAACAAATGAAGTGCAGGAAGGGACAACATTATATTCGGTAGAAGCTAAAGTATACTGTGTTTTCCAATTGCTGTTTGTAACAACGGCCTTTGCGCCCCATTTGCCATAATAATTTCCGGATTTGGAAACATCAACAGACCAGTTCTGGTTCGCATTCAATCCCATTGCTTTGCCTACGGTTACTGCGGTGGATTCTGCGCGGTTTTTGTTCCAAATCTGGATGGAAATCTGGTTTCCGGTACCGGGAACTAAAACACCGCCTGTGGCTTCTTTTGATACGAAGGCAGCAGTACGAACAGCGGCACCGGTATTTCCTGTGATGGAAAGACCTGCTTTTGCTGTATGAATCGTAAAGTCAGCAGTGCCGGCGGTCAATGTTTTTGTACCAATTGTTACGGTTACTGTATAATTGGCAAATGCATATTTTAAGTCCGCCAAAGTAATGCTTCCTGTAAAAGTGCCTTCTTTGCAGTTCGTCTCGTCGAGAGTGACATTTTTTGTAAAAGCAGTTTTCTTTGTGGAAGAATTGACTGCATTAATCGTAAGTGCGGTATCGGATGTCAAATCCAGACCGGTTACGGTGTAGTTTGCTGTGCCGGCGGCACGATTTGTAGTCAAAACCGCTTTGTGCGTAGATGGTGCTTCAGTAGCAGCAGCCGCAGCTTTTGCCGGTGTGCTGACAAAGGAAAATGTCAGAAACAAAGAAGCAAATACGAACACAAGCAAACTTCTTATGTAAGTACGTTTCATGATAAAACCTCCATTCTGTTCCATTCACTATTTGACGGCATGACTTTAAACATGACGCCAAGTTCTTTCATAATCGCACATTTCCTAATGTTTGTCAAGAAATCATGCTTTATTATAAGAAGGATATGTGTCAGTTCTTTTACAAAAAGTGTTCTTGACAAAAATGTTTTGATATATTAAGATACCCACATAGGCAAAGAAGAGAAGAAGTACGAGTAAGAAAGAGCCAACAGAGAATAGCCGGCTGGTGAGAGGCATGGGAAATCGCTTATTTGGAATACATCTTGGAGCTTCGGCATTGAAACCAGGTAGGTGCCGACGGAAGAGGGGAAACCCGGCACACGTTATCGTGCAGGAGTATTCGTGCCATCCGGCAGGTGTACTTGATGAGGCAGTTGATGTGAGTCGATTGTGAAAAAAGGTGGTAACACGGGATATGATATCTCTCGTCCTTTGAATAGGGTGAGAGATTTTTTTATTATAAAAAGCGGCAGCTTTAGAATGGAGGAAAAAATGCAGGTATATGAAGAATTAGTTGCCAGAGGCTTAATCGCTCAGGTGACAAACGAAGAAGAAATTCGAGACATGGTAAATAATGGGAAGGCTACTTTTTACATTGGTTTTGACCCGACCGCTGACAGTCTGCATGTCGGACATTTTATGGCACTTTGCCTGATGAAACGTTTGCAGATGGCGGGCAATAAACCGATTGCGTTAGTAGGCGGCGGTACCGCGATGATTGGTGACCCATCCGGAAGAACGGATTTGCGTCAGATGATGACACCGGAGACGATTCAGCACAATGTGGACTGCTTCAAAAAACAGATGAGTCGTTTTATTGATTTTTCTGAGGGAAAAGCAATTCTTGTCAACAATGCAGACTGGCTCATGGATTTGAACTATATTGAAGTGCTTCGTGATGTAGGAGCGCATTTTAGTGTAAACCGTATGCTTTCCGCTGAGTGCTACAAGCAGAGGATGGAGAAAGGTCTCAGTTTTTTGGAATTTAACTACATGATTATGCAGAGTTATGATTTTTACAAACTGTTTCAGGATTATGGATGTAACATGCAGTTTGGCGGCGATGACCAGTGGAGCAACATGCTCGGCGGTACGGAATTGATTCGCCGTAAATTAGGAAAAGATGCGCATGCTATGACGATTACGCTGTTGTTAAACTCAGAGGGCAAAAAGATGGGTAAAACCGCAAAGGGAGCTGTCTGGCTTGATCCGGAGAAAACATCACCGTTTGAGTTCTACCAGTACTGGAGAAATGTGGATGACAGCGATGTGTTGAAGTGCATCCGCATGCTTACATTCCTTCCATTGGAGGAAATTGATGCGATGTCCGACTGGGAAGGCGCACAGTTAAACAAAGCAAAAGAAATTCTTGCATTTGAGCTTACCAAACTGGTTCACGGAGAAGAAGAGGCCATGAAATCACAGGAGAGCGCAAAAGCACTGTTTAGCAGCGGAAACGCGGCAGAAATGCCTACCGTAGAATTAACTGATGAAGATTTGGAAAATGGCACAATCGGTATTCTTAATCTGTTGAATAAATCCGGAATGGTGCCATCCAATTCGGAAGCGCGCCGTGCCGTTCAGCAGGGTGGTGTTGCCATTGATGGTGAAAAAATTACTGACATTCATGCACAGATTGACGGCGGGAAATTAGCCGGTGATGGTGTGGTGCTGAAAAAAGGTAAGAAGAACTTTAGAAGGATGGTCTTAAAATAAAAAGAAAAAAATTAGTGGCACCATGCACGCTTTCGCTTGAGGAATGCGCAGGGGTATCGGCATGCACACGACGCATGCCGGATACCCGCGTATTCCTATGCATGGCAGCCACTAAAGTTTTTCAGGAGATATGGCGGCTTGGGATGTTTAAATTTTTATGATAAATATACTTAAAAGTGTTGTATTTTGCCAAAAATCTGATATACTGTGATTAGGCAAAAGTAATAAGTATTAATCGTTAAGTTACGACAAAACCCCCATGAGTGGCCGCTCATGGGGGTTTTTGTTGCCAATACAAAAACGACAAAAATTTTACTTGCATAAATGCAATTTTCGTAGTAAAATATATTTTGTTGTTCGGCGTGTGGCTCAGTTTGGTAGAGCGCTTCGTTCGGGACGAAGAGGCCGTGGGTTCGAATCCCGTCACGCCGATATAAGGTCCTTTCTTAGTAGGAGAGAGGATCTTTTTTAATATCAAAAAAGTTAAACGGCTGTAAAGAAGGTATAAAAAGCGGATTTTTAAATAATTGGATTGTGGCAAATGTTATGTGTCAGTTTATTTGGATTCCAGTAATTCCGTAGAAAAACTTTGTGACGAGTGGGTTTTGAGTACGTCGGTATGAGGTGCTTGTATATGCGACAGCATAAGCGCCCATACCGCTACGCACTCAATAAGCGGGAGCGCCCACGAGACGCAAAGCTTTTCTACGAAATTACGGAAAACAAAAAATGTGCCAACGAACACTTGCCACAAACTCAATTATAATTCCGGTTGATTTTTTCAACATATCTTCTTATAATTAAACTATCAAAAAATGGAGGAGGTTTCGTAATGAGGGAAATGAAACAAACGATGGCAGCAGTGTTATCTCTGACGCTTGCGTGCACACTTTTGATTGCACCAGCAGAGGGGCAGGCAGCCAAAAAGAAGATGAAATTAAATAAGACAAAGGCAACGTTATATGTTGGCAAAAAACTGACGTTGAAAGTGAAAAACACAAAGAAAAAAGTCAAATGGTCATCTTCTAAAAAAGCAGTTGCATCCGTAACGAAAAAGGGTGTTGTAAAAGCAAAGAAAAAAGGTAAGACTGTGATTACTGCCAAAATCGGTAAGAAGAAGCTGAAATGCAAAATTACCGTGAAACAGAAAGTAGTAAAGAAAAAGGCTGTATATCAGTCTCAGATGGTCGAAAACTTTGAAAGTTACACAGCAGGAACGGATTGGGGAAATTACACACTTGGTGAGGGACTTACCAGTGGTGGAAACGAACCGGCACATTATCTCGCAAAAGGAGAGACAATGAAGGTTATTACAGATCCGGAAAATGCAAATAACAAAGTCCTTCAGGTTATACCAAAGTTCTATAGTTTTTGCCCGGTATTTACCGTTGACCTTGAAAAATTGACAGGCATATCAGCAAAGAAATTGGGTGATTATAAAGGAATCCGCGTAAAAGTTCGTGTTGTCAGCGATGCGTCCCGCCATGTGGGAATTGGAATCAACTCATTCTTTGGCAAAGCAGGCACGATTAATAAAAAATATGCATTTAACACATATACCACACAGAGCAATGCCCTTCCAAATGAGAAAGAGTATTATAAATTCTATTATACAGAGGGTATGGTGACACCGGAAACACCGGATGATGGCAGTATGCCTCAGGTGGAAAATGGCAAGAGCGCCAAAGGACATAAGTTCAAGGAGACAGATAAAGATGTTGGTTTTGCGACAAAGACGCTGTTGTTTAACAAGAAACTGACCGCAGATTTGCGAAGCCAGACAACCTTTGATTTTGTAGTTGGTGGAAGTTATGGTCCGGCAAATAAAGAATACTTAGCATGGTATTTAGATGATGTGGAATTGATTTACTAAAAATAAAAAGAAGTTCAACCGCAGAAGACTACAACGCGGTTGAACTTCTTTTTTTATCCTAACAAAGCCCGATTTGCTTTTTCCTGGAATTTTTCTTCCAAAATCACAAAGCGTTCATGGGTGCCGCGTCCGATTACGGTCCCTTTTTCATCTTTTGCCGAGACGGAAAAGACCAGCTTTCGTCCGTCGATTTCTACCAGTTCACTCTCGCAGGTAATGGTCATGCCAAGCGGTGTTGGTGCATCATGTGAAATGTCCAAATGGATTCCTACGGTTCCTTCGCCCGCTTCCAAATACGGAGCCACGCTTGTCCATGCTGTTTTTTCCATGAGAGCAATCATAGCAGGAGTGGCAAATACATCCAGTGTGCCGCTCCCCATTGTTTTTGCCGAATTGGACTCGTCGGCAGTAACCGTGCAGGTTCCTTTAATTCCAACTTCTAAACTCATTGCAGTTCCTCCTTTTTCTGTTCTACCAGATAACCACGCTTTGCTAACTCCGCTTCCACGTCATCCAGAATCCGTTCTTCCTCTGCGGTGACAGTGTGGTAATGGTAGTCCGATGTCACATTTTTTAAAAGCGTGGATTTTCCGCTTTTAATGCCCGCGATAAATTCTTTGATGTCTCGTCGGCAGCGGATATTCATATCTGCTTGAATTTTACCATAAATTTTATGATTTACAAATACATTTTCTACGATACCGCCTAAATCCACGATACAGGTTAATTCGTCCTCTGCCTGTTCATCCGTATGACGGCATTTGAAAATACGTCGAACCCCGCTTGGTTTAGTCGGTGGAACCAGATATCCACGGTTGGTTGCAATAATTTTTACATGACCGGTTCGCAAAAGTGCAATGTCCTGCACAATCACCTGGCGGCTTACGCCGAATTCCTTCGCCAGTTCGGTTCCGGAAACCGGCTTGTCGTGTTCCTCCAGATATTGAAGCAATCGGTCTCGTCGTTTTTCTCCAGACATATCCGGTACCTCCATTTACTCTGTTGCATGCAGATTTTTCAGGGAAATATCCATAATTGGTGCGGAGTGGGTTAAAGCACCGCTGGAAATATAATCGACGCCAAGGTCAATTAATTTGGCAATGTTTTCCCGTGTGACATTGCCGGAACATTCGGTCTCTGCACGTCCGTCAATGATACGGATGGCTTCCTTCATGTCGTCATGCGACATATTATCTAACATAATAATATCTGCTCCGGCGTCTGCCGCCTCTTTCACCATATCAAGATTTTCCACTTCAATTTCAATCTTACGGACAAAAGGACAATATTCCTTTGCCATTTCAATTGCTTTTGCCACACTGCCGGCAGCTCCAATGTGATTATCTTTCAACAAAACACCATCTGAAAGATTGTAGCGGTGATTGTAACCGCCGCCTGCCTTTACCGCATATTTTTCAAAAATACGGTTGTTTGGTGTTGTTTTTCTTGTGTCTAATAATTTTGTTTTAGAACCGGCAAGCAGTTTTGTAATCGAATTGGTATAAGTGGCAATTCCGCTCATACGCTGCAAATAATTCAGTGCCGTTCTTTCTCCGGAAAGGAGAACACGGATGTCGCCTCGCACGACGCCCATTTTCTGACCTTGTTTTACCTCATCGCCATCCTGACAGAAAAAAGTAATTTCCGTGTCCGCATCCAGTAGCGTAAAAACACGTTTAAATACTGAAAGTCCGGCAATGATGCCGTCTTCCTTGCAGATTAAATCAACTTCACCCTGTTTTGCTTCCCGCATTACGGCATTGGTCGAAATGTCTTCGCTCGTGATATCCTCGGCAAGAGCCATGCGGATTAACGGGTCTGCATTTGTAAGCATTGTAATTTCATTCATGATTTGTTTTCTCCCTTTCTTTTTCAATGGCCTCTAACAATTCCTTGTGGTAGGATTCGGTGAGGTTTGTTAATGTATCATTTTGCAAAATATCATCAAAAGTTTTTTCCGGCAAAGCGGTATATTCTTCCATTGCATGTGTGGCAGCACGGCGGGCAAATACTAAACTCTCCAACAGAGAATTGCTTGCCAAACGGTTTTTTCCGTGTACACCGTTGCAGCTCGTCTCGCCAATCGCATACAGATGTCCGGCAGAAGTGTGGCTGTCTTTGTCAACCCAGATACCACCCATAAAATAATGCTGTGCCGGAACAACAGGAATTGGCTCTTTCGTGCAGTCGTAGCCCTCTTCCAGACAGCGTTTGTAAATGTTTGGAAAATGGCTGATAATCGTTTCTTTTGGAATCGGTGCCATCGACAAACGAACATAAGGCATGTCGTCAATTGCCATCTGTTTGTGGACTTCTTTTGTTAATAAGTCGCGGGGCAGCAGTTCATTGACAAAACGATTACCCTCTTTATTCAGCAGAATCGCACCCTCACCGCGCACGGATTCGGAAATCAGAAAGCGACGTCCCGGTTTTTCGGAGTACAAAGTAGTCGGGTGAATCTGGATGTAGTCAATGTGCTCTAACCGGATGCCATGATTTTTAGCAATTGCCAAAGCATCTCCGGTAATATGGCGGTAATTCGTCGAATGTTTGTAAATGCCGCCAAGTCCACCGCATGCTAACATCGTATAATCAGCGGTGATTTTTTCCTTTGAGCCATCCGCCATCTGAGCCATTACGCCATAGCAAATATTATCTGCCATAAGAAAATCGTACATGGTGGTATGTTCTAAAATTGTAATGTTTTCGCGTTCTCTCGCCCGTGCCAAAAGTGTGCTTGTGATTTCTTCCCCGGTAATATCTTCGTGGAATAAAATACGTGAATCGGAGTGACCACCTTCTCTGGTGTAGCAGAACTCGCCATTTTCACGTTTGAAATCCACGCCGTACTCCACCAATTGCTTAATAATCGATTGCGAGGAGCGGATCATAATATCGACGGATTCTTTTCGGTTTTCATAGTGCCCGGCACGCATGGTATCTTCAAAATAACTGTCGTAATCATCGTTCGACTTTAAGACACAGATACCGCCCTGCGCTAAAAAGGAATCGCTTTCGTCAGCGTCTTCTTTGGTAATCATGAGAACCTGTTTATCGCTTGGAATCTGAAGGGCGCAGAATAAACCGGCGGCCCCTGTTCCTACAATTAAAAAATCGGTATGTTTCATGAGAATATCTCCCTTCCTTACTTTGCCAGTTCAAGCATCCGCTCCAAAGGGCGGTTTGCCTGTGTGCGCATTTCATCCGTGACAGACATCGAATGCTCCCCTGTCTCTAAAACATGGACAATTTTTTCGAGTGTAATCTTTTTCATATTCGGACAGCACTGAGCAGAACCTGCCGAATAAAAAATCTTGTCCGGGTTTTGTTTTTTCAGTTCATACAAAACGCCAAGTTCCGTACCAATGATAAATTCTTTGGCATCAGCGGATGAAGCGTAATCAATGATTTCGGATGTACTGCCAATGAAATCTGCCAAATCAAGAATTTCCGGTCGGCACTCCGGGTGAACGATAAAAGGTGCATTCGGATGAGCTTTTTTAGCAGCTTCTACCTGATCCTTCCGGATAGATGCGTGTACATGACAATAGCCGTCATTGAAAATAAAATTCTTTTCCGGTACCTGTTTAGCAACAAAACGTCCCAGGTTTTCATCCGGAATAAAGAAAATGTTCTTATTTGGAAGTGCCTTTACAATGCGGATTGCATTGGAAGAAGTCACACAGACATCTGCGTGGCACTTTAATTCTGCCGTCGAATTGATGTAGCAGACAACTGCTAAATCCGGATATTCTTTGCGGAGTTCTTCAATTCGGTCGATATCCGCCATGTGTGCCATCGGACAGTCTGCTGTTTCATCCGGCATAAGTACAGTCTTTTCCGGGTTTAAGATTTTGGCGCTCTCGCCCATAAACGAAACACCGCAAAAGACGATGGTATCAGCATCTGTTTTCGTGGCAACTTTGCTTAAGTAGAAGGAATCGCCGATGTAGTCAGCAATTTCCTGTACTTCGTCATGAACGTAGTAATGTGCCAGAATAACAGCATTTTTTTCTTGTTTCAATTGTTTAATACGGTTTTGTAAATCAGACATAATTATCTGTTCCTTTCTGTGTATTGTGTCCTATGATAACACAAAACTTTACAGCTGACAAGACAGAAAGAAATTAAATTTGCTGTAACGGGTAAAATACAAAATCCCCGCCCGAACTTTCCCCTTCGGGACCGCTTTCGCTTGAGAACACTCGCAACGGTAAGCGAGAGTAAAATACACTCTCTGCTTACCGGCGGTGTTCTAGTCCCTTAGAGGAAAGTTCGGGCGGGGGATTTTTGAATTTAAGGTTACAGCAAATTTGAGTGACAGTGCGAGAAAGGGGACGATATTACAAGAGAACGGTTACTTACACAAAAGGGAAAGGGCGACTGGTAACCCAGCCGCCCTTTTGAAAGAGGAGTTTTATGAAAAAATATCAAAAATGTGAAATTGGCATTTGTCATATAAGTTGAAGTTGTTCTTTGTTTCAACTTATGGCTTTAGTATAAAAGTCAAATGTGTCGAAACGGTGTTCAAATTTAATATAATTTGTGAATTGTTTGTGAATTGAGGAATCTGCTTTCTTTTTCACCCAAACAATGGTAAAATAAAAAAAGATTGCTTTGAGAAAGAAGGTATGGGGGATTGAAATATAATGTAGATGAAATACAAAAGAATATGCATATACGACAGGTGGAAGGAATTGGAGACAGACTGGAAGAGGATATCAGAAGCATATTGAACCGTGCAGGTATCTATTTTCGCATTTTCAGCCGTGCGAAGACACCATTTTCCATTGCACAGAAATTAGAAAAACCGGGGTATGGATTTGGGGAACACGACAAGAAGATGCAGGATCTAATTGGACTGCGTGTCGTTGTGTATTATCAGGATGATATGGATATTGTGCGGACGATTTTGGAGAAAACATTTCGGCAGGTGGGCGAGTGGTCTAAAACGGACAATACCGAAGAAGAATTTAAGGCATCTAAGTTAAATGGCGTGTTCTGGGTGCCGGAAGAATATCAGCGTGTCTATAATGGAGACATTAGTTTTCTGCCGATTGATGCGACGTTTGAAGTTCAGCTTCGCACCATTTCTTTCGAGGGATGGCATGAGATTGAACACGATATGCGTTACAAATCACCGTATGGTGATGATTTTTGGCGCGAGGATTTGTCAAGGACCTTAAACAGCGTTCTTGCCAATCTGGAACTTTGTGACTGGACGACATTAAATGTATTTGAAAAGCTGGCAGATTATCATTATACCGAGCGAAAGTGGGAAATGATGCTTAAGGCAAAATTCCGCCTGCGGTTTGATTTAGAGCCATTGGCAGGAGAAATCTGTCAATTTTTGGATGAAAATGAAGAAGCAGCTTACTGTCTGTACCGATGTAACAGACCGGAAGTATTGTTTGCACTGCTTCGAGATGGTTACCATGAAAAAATTACTTACAATTTAATAGTAAAAGTCATTAATGATTCCGTAGCGGATTACGAGCCAAAGTTAAAACGCAAACTTGCGAAAATATGTCATGACATATTAAAGGTAGAGAAGCCTCAGCGAAATGAAAGACTGGAACTGAATCCTTTGGATGTGACGCCTTCATTCCAGCTAAAAGTGACTTTGTCGCATGACCCGCAAAGAGATTTAAATGAAGAATTTTTAACGGCGGTGAAATTCATTGCCGGATGGGCACAGGGACGGCTGCAGAATATTGTGGAAGGAATACCGGATACACCGATTGATTATGAATACCATGAAGCAGGATATTATTTACAAATACTAGGGAATATAAGCCTTGGATTTTATAAACTTACATTTGAGCACGCGGATGCGGAGCGTAAAGGAGTGGTATGGCGTACTAAGGTGATTTTGGAGCGAAGCGACTATATTCGTATGAAAGTGGATTGTGATTATTGTCATAATCCGGACCGTTTGATTCGTGACAGTTTTAACAAACCTCGTTTTGTAGATGAAATTTTTAGAAAGATTGGTTATACAGATGTGATTCCAATGATGACAAAGCCTCATAAAGTAGAAAAAATGAAGGAAATTGAGATGTTGAGTGAATTTATCGCAGACCATTCGCGTACACTGCCGGTTATTCTGGCTGTGGAAGAAGAGGACTCCGAGCGTCAGATTAATATTAATCGTTTGGCTGAGACGGTAGGCACTTACGCTCACGTATTTCTTCTTAGTAAAAAGGCAATTCCGATGATGGTGGAAAAATCAGACTATACGACAGAGGAACTGACCGGTGCTGTATGGGTGACATTTCAAAACGGTGAAGACAAATTTTATACGAGGGAGCGTATTGCAAACAGTCGGTTCGATTTTAATAAGTATGCGTTCGATTCCGGAAACGTTTACGAAAAAGCATTCAGACACAAATTAGTGCGCCTGATAAAGGAAAAGAACTGTTAAATGATTTACATCAAATTTACCTGAATTTTGCGCGTTGTTGCTTGACAAATAAAATGTACCTGCTATATAATTGAGACGGTATTATATTATTATTTAATCTGATTTATCACAGATTGAGTTTGAAAAGAAAAGGAGAGTAAAAGATGAAAAAAGGTATCACGAAAATTTTATCCGCATGTGTCTTTGCATTTGTTGTTTTCCTTGCAGCGGGAACGCAGAGTAAGGCAGCAGTGAACATGGGTGTAAAGCAGACTGGTGCAGGAAGTAGTTACGTGGATTTGGCATGGAATGCCCAGCTTGGAGCCGGACACTACCATACACAGTTTAGCCAGGATGGAAAAAACTGGATCGATATGGAATACAGTTCATCACCAAGTGATTCGGTATATAATTTAACACAAGGTGCCAGCTATTATGCACGTGTCGTGGCATACAATGGTAGTCACTATTCGGGAACTCATGTGATGGTCGGTGTTTCTGAGACGGCTATCGTATCGACAAAACCGACGGAGGTTACCGGATTAACACAGACAGCAGCAGGTGTGAATTCAGTTTCCATGTCATGGAATGCATCTGCAGGAGCAGCTTCTTATGTGATTTATGGGTATATTAACTACAATTGGACACAGATTGGTACATCAGCAACAAATTCTGCAACGATTACCGGTGTTGCTGCAACGACATCTACCAAATTTTCAGTAGCTGCTGTGAAAAATGTGACCGGCGGCACAGTAACCGGTGACCAGTGCAGTGGTGTAGAGATGAAAGCGATTCCGATTAAAGTAAGCCGGATTGCTATGCAGTATTATTGGGATTCGCTGAAAGAAGCAAAATATATCTGGACAGATGTAAACAATGCGGATGGTTATCAGTATGAAGTGAAATCTGCAAATGGCAAAAAGACATACTTTAGAGCTACATCAACAAGTTCTTACACCTATGTAAAGCCTTTCCCAAGAGGAATTTTCGTAAAAGCCCGTGTAAGAGCTTATGTGACAGTTGGAAATAAAGTTTATTACGGCGCATGGTCTCCGTATACATATCATGCATCCAGTAAGAAAGTAACGGCAAAACGCAGCAGTAACGGTAAAAAGATTTATTTGAAATGGAAGAAAGTTTCCGGTGCCAGCGGTTATCAGGTATATGTATCCACAAAATCAAATGGTGGATTTAAGAAAGTGAAATCCTTAAGCTCAAAGAAATCCAGTTATACGATTACAAAGTGTGGTAAGAAAAAACTGAAAAAAGGGAAAACGTATTATGTTCAGTTGAGATATCAGACAAAAGTCGGTAAGAAAAAAGTATCCAGTAAAATCGTAAGCAGCGCTACGGTATACTAAAAAATAAAAGCAAAACGGGAAACCCTAAAGAGTTTTATGCTCCTTGCGGTTTCCCGTTTTTTTTGTTATGATAAGATTGACTATAAACTATAAAGGAAGTGTTTGGGATGACATCAAGATTGTTTTACCACAAGGAGACAGGGGCGCCTGTACAGATTATTGCAAGAGCCCAGACAAAGCCTACTTATCAGGAAGTAATCTGTTATCAGGAATTAACAAAACCCTATGACCATTTTGTTATGGAAAAGCGGCAGTTTTTTGCTGAGTATGTAAAAGAATTTGCAGAATTGCCACTGGTTGGAAGAAAACAGATTGAAAAAAGAGAAGATTTGCCGAATAAGCAGCCAAGAATTTCCAAGGGAGAAATTATGGATGGAGGGCCGGCAGAAGCCGAGAAACCGGAAGAAGCAAAAGAACCGGAAGTGCCGGAGGCAATTCAGAAGATGCTTGCCTTCTTGGATGCAGAATCGTGTCATGAGAAAATTCGGATTCTGGAAGAAATGCAGGATGATTTAACAGAGCACATTTTGAATAATATTGCCGTGAGTCTGGATTTGTCGTTAGAGGATGACGAAGACGGATTCGAGAGAATTATGGCGGAACTTCGTATGAGAGAAAAATATGAAAGTGACCGGGGAGACAGACTGTGAGTAATTACCGCATTAAAATACAGTATGATGGAAGCCGTTACCGTGGATGGCAGAGGCAGCAGGGAGAAAAAAATACGATTCAGGGACGGATTGAACAAGTGCTGTCAAAGCAGATGGAATTTCCGGTGACGATTGATGGAGCCGGACGTACGGATGCAGGCGTGCATGCGAAAGAGCAGGTTGCAAATTTTCGTTTAAATACAGAAAAAACAACGCAGCAATTGCAGGATGTGTTAAATGAATATTTACCGGAAGATATACGGATACTGAAAGTAGAAGAGGCGGGCGAACGATTTCACAGCCGTCTCAATGCAACCGGAAAAGTATATGAGTACTGCCTTTGCAAAAAGGACGGATTTGATGTATTTGGCAGAAAGTACATGTGGCAGATGGACAAAGAATTGGATGTCATGCGGATGAGACAGGCGGCGGAAAAGCTTGTCGGCGAGCACGATTTTAAAGGGTTTTGCACCAAAGCCTCACGTAAAAAGTCGACCGAGCGAAATTTGTATGACATCACGATAACGGAGGATGAAAATCGGATTTATCTGACGTTTTACGGCAGTGGCTTTTTGTACAACATGGTCCGTATTTTAACGGGAACTCTTGTCGAGATTGGCATGGGCGAAAGAACAGCAGAATCGATTGATGAAGTATTTGCAAAGAAAGAACGTGCGCTTGCGGGTGTGACGGCACCTGCAAAAGGGCTTACGTTAGTGCGGGTTCTTTATGATTAAAAAGACGGGAGGCATTGGATGAGACGAATGGAATTTAAAATGGAGCGTCCGAATCTCGTAAAAGAAGGAGACGAGGTCACCATTACCGAAGGTGTTTTGCCAAGTGCTTATTATTACACAATCAATCCGGCGGTTGCGATGTCCGGAAACTATGTGTTCCGAGAGCGGCTGCAGTCGCGGACAGGCATTGTGCAGGAAATAAAGCATACGGAAAAAGGATTTTACGTTGTAGTAGAGTTTGATGAGGAAGACGTCTGAAAAAGCACCGTAGAAAAATCTGCGAATATTATAAATAGAAAGGAAAATGAAAATGGAACGTAAAAATGCATGGAAAGAATATACAGAAGCAGAAGTTTCTGAATTAGAAAAATTGAATGAGTCATACAGAAAGTTTCTGGATGCCGGAAAGACGGAGCGCGAATGTGTGAAACAGGCGGTTGCGATGGCGGAAGCAGCCGGATATCTTGACTTGAACAAAGTGATAGAGGAAGGAAAACAGGTGAAAGCCGGCGACAAATTGTATGCTGTTAATATGAAGAAATCGCTTGCTTTGTTTCAGATAGGAAAACAGCCCCTTGAAAAAGGAATGGCAATTTTAGGAGCACACATTGACTCACCGCGTCTGGATATCAAACAGAATCCGCTTTATGAAGATACCGAACTTGCTTATCTGGATACGCATTACTATGGCGGTATCAAAAAATACCAGTGGGTAACGCTGCCACTTGCCATTCACGGTGTGATTGCAAAAAAAGACGGAACAATCGTAGATGTGTGCATTGGTGAAGATGAAAATGATCCGGTATTCTGTGTGACGGATTTGCTGATTCATCTGGCTGGTGAAAACATGGAGAAAAAAGCCAACAAAGTCATTGAGGGAGAAGCCCTTGATATTTTAGTGGGAAGCCGCCCATTAAAAGGTGCAGAAAAAGAGGCGGTCAGCAAACAGATTCTTTCTATTTTAAAAGAAAAATATGATATGGAAGAAGAAGACTTCCTTTCGGCAGAACTGGAAGTGGTACCGGCAGGAAAATCGCGTGAGTCTGGTCTGGATGCCAGCATGATTATGGCGTATGGACAGGATGACCGTGTCTGCGCTTATACCTCTTTGGTGGCAATGCTTGAGGTGGAAAATACGGAATACACAACTTGCTGCCTGCTTGTAGACAAAGAAGAAATCGGCAGTGTCGGTGCGACCGGCATGCGCTCCCGTGTCTTTGAAAATACAGTAGCAGAAGTGCTCTCTGTGTGCGGACAGTATTCAGACCTTGCCCTTCGCCGCTGCCTTGCAAATTCAAAAATGCTCTCATCGGATGTAAGCGCCGCATTTGACCCGGTTTATGCATCCGCTTATGAAAAGAAAAATGCAGCTTACTTTGGACGCGGTATGGTATTTAACAAATTTACCGGTTCCCGCGGAAAATCGGGAAGTAATGATGCAAATGCCGAATTTATGGCACAAATCCGTGGTATCTTAAAAGATGCCAAGGTGGCTTATCAGACGGCCGAACTTGGAAAAGTAGATGTCGGTGGCGGTGGAACCATTGCTTATATTATGGCGCTGTATGGCATGGATGTCATTGACTGCGGCGTTGCCGTTCTCAATATGCATGCACCGTGGGAAATTACAAGCAAAGCTGATGTTTATGAAACGAAAAAAGGCTATGTAGAATTTTTGAATCGAATTATGTAGTTTTCAATGAAAAAGTAAAGGAAACAAAAGAATGATAAAAAACAGACTGCGGTTTGCAGGCGTGGGAATTATAGGAAGTATTCTGGCACTGGTGCTTATTTTGGCACCGGTGCCTTCTCATGCCAAAGAAAAGGCAAAAGATGCCGGTTCGGTTGCGGCATTGGAGAAAAAAATGCTGGCGAAATCTACAAAGAAAATCTCATTTCGACAAGGGAAAATTCGCAGCACATCAGGAAAAGTATGGAAAAAGGGAAAGAAAATTAAAAAGAGTGAAAAAACACTTTCCATAAAAAAGAAAGGCTGGTACACACTCTGTGTCACAACAACCTCAGGGAAAAAGAAATTGACGCATTTGTATTTTGAAAAGAAAAAATATGAAATCACGATAAATCAGACGGTACATAAATCGGTGGGATATTATTATATTGCCTCACAGGATAAAAAAGAGCTTGTCATGGAAGTGAAGAATTCTTCCATGGCAGAAAATGCTGCGGTTTCTCTGTGGACCAAGGGCGACAATGCCTGCCGTATGTGGAAGGTTGAAAGTGCCGGCGGTAAAAAGATTCGCCTGAAAAATGAAAACAGCAGTCTTTATCTTACTTATCATAAAGCGTCAAATTCGCTGGTGCAGAAAAAATATAGTAAAAAAGATAACAATCAGATATTTTCCCTTTATCAGGGAAGTGGGGGAAGCACGTATCTGAAGTGTGTCGGAGCCAAGGCGTTTGTATGTGCCGAGGGAAATACGCTTACGTTAGGTACACGGAAAAGAAATAAAAAATGGCGTTTTGTCTGGGAGAAAATCGCAAAACCGACACCGGCAGCATTTGTTTCCGGTGCCACATACCCGGCAAGACTGTTAGTGGGACATGCTTTTACACTGAAAGGGATGATTGCTTCCAGATATTCAATTTCCTTATTTAGTGTTTCGGTATATGACAAATCGGGAAAGGTTATGCTGCAAAAGAAATGGAATGGAGACAGTTGCTTTGGAACGGTTTCTACTGCCGATTCGGCTATTACATTTGGTAAACTGACAGAGGGAACGTACCGTTATCTTGTAGCCATCCGTGATGTGACAAAAACAGACATCATATTGATTAACCGGGAATTTACTGTAGGGGCTTTATCGGGTGGAAGCAATATGACACTTTCTTATGACGCAGCAAAGATAGCGGCAGTCGGGTACCAGAGCAATGGAACGGCGCTTGAGAAAAAGGCGTGTGCTTCGTATGCACTTGCATACTGTAATGCTATTTTGACCGGTACGGTAACAAGTCCACACAGTTATTGGAGTAGTTCTACAAATGTAGACTGCGTGTGGAGCAAAGGTGGCTATACGACGAAATCTTACGTTTCAGAGGCAGCTGTTTTGCAGGCGGCATACAATGAATTAATGGCAGGAAAACCTTCTATTCTTCACGTAACCGGAAATACACCACAGCACTGGATAACGATCATCGGCTGTAAAAAGACAGGGGGTGGCAGCGGGATTTCAGTGTCTGATTTGGTGGCGATTGACCCATGGGATGGAAAAGTCATTACCGTTTCTGACAAATATAAGGTAAAAACTTCGTACCGCCTTGGTGTAAAAAGTTGATTCAGTCGTTTCAGAGGGGATGAAACGGACAGACGACACTGGAAATGGGGAAGATTGTACTTTATAATGAAGAAAATAGTTGACAACAAAGAGCGGATAGGATAGTATAGATACATACAGAACATCCGTTCGGATAATCAGGAGGGTATGAACATGCAGAAAGATCCAAATAAGGTAAAAGCGCTGGAGGCAGCGATTGCACAGATTGAGAAAAATTATGGACAGGGTTCGATTATGAAACTGGGAGATACCAGACACATGCAGGTAGAGTCAGTACCGACCGGTTCTTTGAGTTTAGATTTAGCACTGGGAGTTGGTGGTATTCCGAAGGGACGTATCGTGGAGATTTACGGTCCGGAGTCCAGTGGTAAGACGACGGTTGCGCTTCATATGGTAGCAGAAGTGCAGAAGCAGGGTGGTATCGCAGGGTTTATTGATGCGGAGCACGCACTTGATCCGATTTATGCAAAGAATATTGGAGTAAATATTGATGAGCTTTATATTTCCCAGCCGGACAGTGGAGAGCAGGCGATGGAAATTACAGAGACGATGGTACGTTCCGGAGCAGTGGATATTGTAATTGTGGACTCGGTGGCTGCTTTGGTTCCAAAACAGGAGATTGACGGTGAAATGGGAGATTCTCATGTGGGATTGCAGGCCCGCTTGATGAGCCAGGCACTTCGTAAATTGACAAGTGTAATTAACAAATCAAACTGTACCGTTATCTTTATCAACCAGCTTCGTGAGAAGATTGGTGTCATGTTTGGTAATCCGGAGACGACAACCGGTGGTCGTGCACTGAAGTTTTATGCTTCTGTTCGTCTGGACGTAAGAAGAATCGAGACATTATCCCAGGGCGGAGAAAAAGTCGGAAACCGTGTTCGCGTAAAAGTAGTAAAGAATAAGGTGGCACCGCCATTCCAGGAAGCAGAATTTGATATCATGTTTGGTAAAGGAATTTCGCGCGAGGGAGACTTACTTGACTTGGCAGCGAAGAATGACATTATTATTAAAAGCGGAGCGTGGTATTCCTATCATGGAGAGAAGATCGGACAGGGCCGTGAGAATGCGAAGAAGTATTTGACGGAACATCCGGATGTCTTTGCTGAAGTTGATACAGCAGTCCGTGCGAAGTGTCTGCCGAATGCATCAGAGGAAGAAGAAACAGCAGAGGAAGAAAAAAAAGCACCGGCAAAGAAGACAGCAAAAAAGGATGAGTAATCAATGAATCAGAAAGAGCCGATGGAAAAGGCGGCGAAAGAGCCGGAAGAAGTAAGAAAGGCAAAAGAAAAGGCGATGCGTCTGCTTTTGCAGCAGGACAGGACGGAGAAGGAATTAAGAGACCGTTTGTACCGTGCCGGCTTTTCGGAAACGGCATCCGAAGCAGCGATGCAGTACGTATCTGGGTTTGGTTATCTGGATGACAGGCGCTATGCGGAAAATTACATTTCTTTTCATAAAGGAAGAAGAAGCCGCAAGGAGATTTCGTTTAAATTAAAAAACAAAGGAGTTCCACCGGAAATACTTTCCATGGCGATGGAAGGATACGAGATAGAAGACGAATCCGTTGCCATTGAGCACTTGATTCAAAAAAAGATAAAAGGACAGAGATTGTCCGATATGGAGTATACACAGTTGAATAAAATAACCGCTTATCTGGCGAGGAAAGGTTTTTCCTTTCCCGTCATTTCGCGGGCAATGAGAGAAATGAAAGAAAGAGAAAGCAGCTAAAATGGCGGGTGCAAAGCACTTCGGTAAGTTTTGGTTGCTTTTTTAACCTCCTTTGTGTATAATGTAGTACATATGAGATTTTGGGTGAACTATGCCCATTTTAATTGTTGTGCCATAAAGGCAGATTGGAGTTTGACATGAAGTACTTTGGAACGGATGGATTTCGCGGAGAAGCCAATGTGACTTTGAATGTGGAACATGCATACAAAGTTGGCCGCTTTTTGGGAAATTATTTTCAGAAAGAAGACCATAAGGTACGTGTGGTAATCGGAAAAGATACCAGATTATCCGGCTATATGTTTGAAACTGCACTGGCAAGTGGATTGACAGCAAGCGGTGCGGACGTATATGAATTGCATGTAACTACGACGCCGAGTGTGTCATATCTGGTGCGAAAAGAGAACTTTGATTGTGGAATTATGATTTCGGCAAGCCACAATCCATATTTTGATAATGGTATTAAGGTAATCAATGGCAAAGGTCATAAGTTAGAGCCGGAGATTGAAGAACAGATTGAGAAGTATATCGATGGTGAAAGCGAAGAAATTCCGATGGCGAAACGTGAGGCAATTGGTCGCTGTTTCGATTACACAAAGGGAAGAGACGAGTATATCGAGTATTTGAAAGATTTGGTGAAAGAACCGTTTGACGGAAAAACGGTTGCGTTGGATTTGGCAAATGGATCCGCTTCTATGATTGCAAAAGAAATCTTTGAATCAATGGGTGCGCAGGTGATTGCCCGCCACGATGAGCCAAACGGTACCAATATTAACCGTGAGTGTGGTTCCACTCATATCGAAGTCCTTCAGGCATTGGTTTATGATACCGGTGCGGATATCGGATTCGCTTATGATGGTGATGCAGACCGTTGTCTTGCCGTTGATGATGATGGCAAGGTGATTGATGGTGACCACATTTTGTATCTTTGTGGCAAATACCTCAAAGAGCAGGGCAAGTTAAAGGACGATACCGTAGTTACGACAGTTATGTCGAACATGGGATTGTATAAGGCTTTTGATAAGCTGGGGATTCATTATGAGCAGACTGCCGTTGGTGATAAGTATGTCTGCGAGAATATGATGGCAAACGGCTATGTGATTGGCGGTGAACAGTCCGGTCATATCATATTCAAGGAGCATGCAGTAACCGGAGACGGTATTCTGACATCTCTTATGATTATGGAAGCATGGCTTCATTATGGAAAGCCGATGTCGATGCTGACAGGCGATCTGGTGATTTATCCACAGCTTTTGGAAAATGTCAAAGTAAAGGATAAAGTAGCAGCAAGAGAAGACGAAGATGTACAGAAGGCTGCGAAAGAAGTAACGGAAAGCCTTGGAGATGCCGGACGGCTTTTGCTTCGCGAGAGCGGTACGGAGCCATTGATTCGTGTTATGGTAGAAGCTGAGACCGATGAGATGTGCAGGGAAAATGTGGATAAGATTGTTAAAGTTTTACATGAAAAAGGTCATGTACCAGATTAATAGAAAGAAACAAAATAAAGGAGAGTAACGAATGAAAGGTGCGTTTTACACAGGACAGTACCGCAATGTGTTCGCGGAACTGGGGCATTCACAGGAAGAAATTGCTCAAAAACTCAAAGATGCATTCCATACCGTATTTTATGGTCCGGATGATGAGAAATTCTATTTTGAAGCTGGCGACGATATGGGATATTTTGAAGATACCGGTAATTTCGATGCCCGTACAGAGGGTATGTCATATGCTATGATGATGTGTGTACAGATGGACATGAAAAATGAGTTTGACCGTGTTTGGAAATGGGCAAGAACTTATATGTACATGGAAGATGGTTATAATAAAGGATATTTTGCATGGTCATGCAAGACGACCGGTGAAAAGAATGATTTAGGACCGGCGCCGGATGGAGAAGAATTTTTTGCAATGGCATTGTTCTTTGCCTCCCACCGCTGGGGTGACGGCGAAGGCATTTTCAATTACTCACAGGAAGCAAGAAACATTTTAAGTGCTTGTATCCACAACGGTGAGAAAGAGCCGGGAGATCCGATTATGGAGCCGGAGAATTATTTGATTCGATTCATTCCGAGCCGCAAGTTCAGTGATCCATCCTATCATTGTGCTCATTTTTATGAGTTATTCAGTATGTGGGCAAATGAAGAAGACCGTCCATTCTGGAAAAAGGCAGCAAAGGCAAGTCGTGAGTATTTGAAAAAAGCGTGTCATAAAGACACCGGACTGGCTGCTGAGTATGCTTACTATGATGGAACACCATACGAGAAAGAGCAGGATGTCTTTGGTGGACGCCATGACTGGTATTACAGCGATTCTTACCGTGTTATTGCAAACATCGGTCTTGATTACGAGTGGTTTGCAGCAGATGAGTGGAATGTTGAGAATAATAATAAAGTGCAGAAATTCTTCTGTGAAACGCACAAAGATGAAGAATTTAAAATATACGAGATTGACGGTACGGTGATTGAACAACCGGCACTGCATCCGGTAGCTATGATTGCTACGAATGCACAGGCGTCTCTGGCTGCAAACGGACCTTATGCGAAAGAATGTGTAGAGCGTTTCTGGAATACACCGCTTCGTAAAGGTGAGAGAAGATATTATGATAATTGTCTGTATTTGTTTGCATTGTTAGCATTAAGTGGAAATTATCGAATTTATTAAGGAAAGAAAATTGGAGGAAAACAAAATGAGTTACACAGTAGAAAATTTAGAAAAGAGCATGGCAAAAATCACCATTACCGTAGATGCAGATGCATTTGAAGAGGCAATGGTAAAATCTTATAACAAAAACAAGAAAAACATCAGCATTCAGGGCTTTCGTAAAGGTAAAGCACCACGTAAAATGGTAGAGAAACTTTACGGACCGGAAGTTTTTTATGAAGATGCAGCAAACTTTGCAATTCCGGATGCTTACGAAGAAGCAGCAAAAGAGAGTGGCTTGGAAATCGTATCTCGTCCGGAAATTGATGTTGTAGAAATCGAAAAAGGGAAAGATTTCATATTTACAGCAACCGTAGCCGTAAAACCGGAAGTTACTCTTGGTGACTACAAAGGAATCGAAGTAGAGAAGAAAACGGTAAAAGTTATGGCGGCTGATGTCAATGCAGAAATCGACAAAGTACGTGAGCAGAACAGCCGTATGATTACTGTTGAAAACCGCGGTATTAAAAAAGACGATACAGCAGTCATCGACTTTGAAGGTTTTGTAGATGGTGAGCCATTCCAGGGCGGCAAAGGCGAGGATTACTCTTTGGTAATCGGAAGTCACTCATTTATTGATACATTCGAAGACCAGTTAGTTGGTAAAAAAGCTGGCGAGGAAGTTGATGTAAATGTAACTTTCCCGGAAGAGTATCATGAAGCTTCTTTGAAAGGTAAACCGGCACTTTTCAAAGTTACAGTAAAAGAGATTAAGAAGAAAGAACTTCCAAAACTGGATGATGAATTTGCCAGCGAAGTTTCTGAATTTGAGACACTCAAAGAGTATAAAGCAAGTGTTAAGAAAAACTTGACAGAGCGCAGAAAAGAAGAAGCAAAGAGAGAAAAAGAAAACGAAGTAGTAGAAAAAGTAGTAGAAAATATTACAGTAGAACTGCCTGAACCAATGGTTGATGAGCAGACACAGCAGATGATTCAGGAGTTTGCTGGAAGATTGTCAAGTCAGGGTCTTTCCTTTGACCAGTACATGCAGATGACTGGCATGACAGTAGATGCATTGATGGGACAGATGAAACCGGAAGCTGAGAAGAGAATTCGTACTCGTCTTGCTCTTGAAGCAATTGTTGACGCTGAGAAAATCAAAGCAACAGCAAAAGACATTGACAAAGAAATCGAGAACATGGCAAACATGTATCAGATGGAAGTGGACAAGATTAAAGAAATGATTGGTGATGCTGAAAAAGAGCAGATTGGTAAAGATCTTGCTGTTCAGAAAGCAGTTGACTTTGTTGTGAAAAATGCAGTAGAAGTTGAGCCTGCAGAAGAAGACAAAGAAGAGAAATAATCAATTCAAAAAGAATGGAGGTATCTCGCAATGGCATTAGTACCTTACGTGATTGAACAGACAAGTCGTGGCGGTGAACGTTCTTATGACATTTATTCACGCCTTTTAAAAGAAAGAATTATTTTCCTCGCAGACGAGGTAAATGACCAGACCGCAAGTTTGGTTGTTGCACAGCTTTTGTTTTTGGAATCGGAAGATCCGAACAAGGACATTCAGCTGTATATCAACAGTCCGGGTGGTTCTGTAACAGCCGGTATGGCAATTTACGATACAATGAATTATATCAAATGTGATGTATCTACAATCTGTATCGGTATGGCAGCCAGTATGGGAGCATTTTTGTTATCCAGTGGTGCCAAAGGCAAACGTTTAGCTCTTCCGAATGCAGAGGTGATGATTCACCAGCCTTCCGGTGGGGCCAAGGGACAGGCAACTGAGATTCAGATTGTTGCTGAAAATATCTTAAAGACAAAGAAAAAGTTAAACGAGATTTTAGCAGCAAACACCGGACAGACGGTAGAGAAGATTGCAGAAGATACAGAGCGCGATAATTTCATGAGCGCAGAAGAAGCAAAAGCATATGGCTTGATTGATGAAATCGTAGAAAGCCGTAACGCAGCAAAAGAAAAAGAATAAACAAGTGAAATGGTGCCGCCGAAACGCCGGCGCCATTTTGCCATATTAGATGGATGGAGGCTCGTAAAACGATGGCAGGAAAGAATAACGATACTAATATGCCAATGGTTCACTGCTCCTTTTGTGGAAAGACAGAGAAGCAGGTTCACAAGCTGATTGCAGGACCAAATGGAGTATATATATGTGACGAATGTATTGACCTCTGTGATGAAATTTTGGCGGAAGAATTTCAGGACGATTTTGATACGCCGGAAGAGGAAACAGAAATCAATCTTTTAAAACCAAAAGAAATCAAAGCCTTTTTGGATGAATATGTAGTTGGACAGGAGGATGCAAAAAAAGCACTTTCTGTAGCAGTTTACAATCACTATAAGAGAATTATGAATGGCGCCGATATGGACGTTGAACTGCAAAAGAGTAATATTTTGATGGTAGGTCCGACCGGTTCCGGTAAGACATATCTGGCACAGACGCTTGCTAAAATTTTGAATGTTCCGTTTGCAATTGCAGATGCAACGACATTGACGGAAGCAGGATATGTCGGAGAAGATGTTGAAAACATTCTTCTCAAAATCATTCAGGCAGCGGATTATGATATTAAGCGTGCTGAGCATGGTATTATTTATCTCGATGAGATTGATAAAATCACAAAAAAAGCAGAAAATGTATCCATTACCCGTGATGTTTCCGGTGAAGGCGTACAGCAGGCACTTTTGAAAATCTTGGAGGGAACAGAAGCCAGTGTTCCGCCACAGGGCGGACGCAAGCATCCGCAGCAGGAGTTTTTCCATATCAATACGACAAATATTTTGTTTATCTGCGGTGGCGCTTTTGACGGACTGGATAAGATTATCAGTTCCCGTATTGATAAAAAATCTATCGGGTTTAATGCGGATATAGCAGATCCGACCGAGCAGAATGTCGGTGAGTTGTTTAAACAGGCATTGCCACAGGATTTTGTGAAATTCGGTTTAATTCCGGAGTTTATCGGTCGTGTGCCGGTAACAGTTGCACTTGACCTTTTGGATGAAGAGGCGTTGAAAGAAATTTTGACAAGACCGAAAAATGCAATTACGAAGCAGTATCAGAAACTGCTTTCGCTGGACGGCGTGAAATTGGATTTTGAGGATGGCGCGATTACGGAAGTTGCCCGCCTTTCCAATGAGAGAAAAACGGGTGCCAGAGGACTGCGTGCGATTCTTGAATCGAGTATGATGGAATATATGTATGAATTGCCATCCAGAGAAGATGTGACAGAATGTATTATTACCAAAGATGTAATTACCGGTGAGGGAGAGCCAAAACTTTTGGCAGCCGGAAAAGAAGTGCCGGCACTTGAAGAAAAGCAAGAAGAACCTGAGAAAAAGGAAAGTGAAAGTGCCTGAAAAGAAACAAGGACAGGTGATACTTATGAGTGAACAGCAAATGAAGACGATGCCGATTCTCGCAATGAGGGATGTGTGCGTACTGCCGGGCATGTTGGTTCATTTAGATGTGAGCAGAGAGATTACAAAACGAGCAATTGATGAAGCGATGGCAGAGGATGGAAGTATTTTCCTCACCCTCCAGCGCGATGAATCGATTGAGACACCGTCATTTCATGACTTATATGAAATCGGTGTGATTGCAAAAATAAAGCAGGAAGTAAAAGTAAAAGATGACGTGCTCCGTGTCATGATTTCGACGAAGGAGCGCGGAAATCTTTTGAGTCTGAACCAGACAAAGCCATTTCTTAAGGGAGATGTTGTTCCTTATGAATGGGATGACGAAGAACTGCGTCTGGGGGCACTTGAAAAAGAGGCGATGTGCCGCAATTTGAAAGATGTGTACACGATTTATCTGAATGAAAATCCGCGGGCAAGCCGGAGTGATTTGGAAAAAATCCAAGGTATGAAGGACTTAGGAAAACTGACGGATTTAATTGCGATGCATATCAACATGGGCTTTGACAAACGTCAGGAAATTTTAGAGTGTCTTGACCTAGAACTTCGTTATGAAATGGTGGCAGGTATTCTTACAAATGAGGTGAATTTATCACGGATTCGTGAGGGATACCGCCGCAAAGTCAAAGAAGAAGTTGATAAAAACCAGAAAGAATATTTCCTTCGTGAGCAGATGAAAGTGATACGCAATGAGTTAGGTGACGGTGCATCTTCGGAGGAATATCAGGAAAAATATAAAGAACAGTTAGAGCAGCTTTCATGCAGCGAAGAGGTATATCAGAAAATTGCAGAAGAAATCAAGCGTCTGGATGCAATTCCAACAAGTTCATCTGAACATATTGTAGAGCGCACCTATATTGAAAATCTTCTGGCACTTCCGTGGGACAAAGCTTCGATTGATCGCAATGACATTGTGCATGCGGAGCAGATTTTAGAGGAGGATCACTACGGACTTAAAAAAGTCAAAGAGCGCATTTTGGAATCCTTGGCGGTTCGCTGTCTGACGGATAAGAGCGAGAGCCCGATTTTGTGTCTTGTGGGACCACCGGGTACCGGTAAAACATCAATTGCACGCTCGGTTGCCAGAGCACTTGATAAAGAGTATGTGCGTATCTGCCTTGGCGGTGTTCGCGATGAGGCGGAAATTCGTGGACACAGACGGACGTATGTGGGCGCTTTGCCGGGACGTTTTGTTGAAGGGCTGAAGAAGGCGAAAGTGAGAAATCCGCTGATGCTTTTGGATGAGATTGATAAAGTCGGAAGTGATTACAAAGGGGATTGCGCATCGGCTTTGTTAGAGATTCTTGACCCGGAGCAAAACCGGAATTTTGTGGATCATTATATTGAACTGCCGGTTGATTTGTCGGATGTATTATTTATTTGTACGGCAAATACGACAGAAACGATTCCAAGACCGCTTCTTGACCGAATGGAATTAATTTCCATTGCCGGATATACGGAAAACGAGCGGTTCCACATCGGAAAAGATTATCTAATTCCGAAACAGCTTGAGAAAAATGGTTTGCAGAAGAAAAATTTACAGATTCTGGATGGCGGACTGCGTGCGATTATTTCACACTATACGAAAGAAGCAGGTGTCCGTGAATTAGAGCGTCAGATTGGGAAAATCTGCCGCAAATGTGCAAAAAAAATCATGGAAGGCGAAACGGAGACAATCCGCGTCACTTCTAAAAATATTACAGATTTTCTTGGTAAAAAGCGTTTCCGCGTAGAAAAGGCAGCAAGAAAAGATGAGATTGGTATTGTTCGCGGACTTGCCTGGACGGAAGTTGGCGGCGATACACTGGAGATCGAAGTGAATACGATGCCGGGTGAGGGTAATTTGAAACTGACCGGACAGCTTGGCGATGTAATGAAAGAGTCAGCAGAAATTGCACTGAGTCTTGTGCGTGCGCTGCTTCCGAAGGAGGAAGAATTTTTCAAAACGCATGATTTTCATCTCCATGTACCGGAAGGTGCGGTGCCAAAAGATGGTCCGTCAGCCGGTGTGACGATGACGACAGCGATTTATTCGGCGGTAACCGGGAAAAAGGTACTGGCAAAAGTAGCGATGACCGGTGAGATTACACTTCGCGGACGGGTTCTGCCAATTGGCGGCTTAAAGGAAAAACTGCTGGCAGCAAAACAGGCGGGCATCCAAAAGGTTGTAGTTCCAAAGGAAAATAAGCCGGATGTTGAAGAACTGGAGGAAGAAATCACAGAAGGTATGCAGATTGTTTTTGCCGGTTCGATTTCGGATGTTTTGAAAGAAGCACTTGTTCAAAAGTAGTGGCCATTTGCCATGTGAAGGGAGAAAAGTATGACGATAAAATCGTTAGAATTAGAGACAGTATGCGGCATTACCAGTAAACTGCCGCAGCATGACAAAATAGAAATGGCGTTTTGGGGACGTTCCAATGTTGGAAAGTCCTCTCTTTTGAATACGCTTTGGAACCGGAAATCTATGGCGCGCATTTCGTCCCAGCCGGGTAAAACTCAGACCATCAATTATTATAACATCAATGATTTATGTTACATGGTGGATTTGCCTGGATATGGTTATGCTAAAATTTCCAAGGAGATTCAGGCAAAATGGGCGCGTATGATTGAGCGTTATCTGGATACTTCAAACGCACTGAGAGTTGTATTTTTACTTGTGGACATCCGCCATGAACCGACCGCAAAAGATGTTGAAACGTATCAGATGTTATTCAAAAAAGGATTTAATCCGCTGATTATTGCGACAAAAGCAGATAAAATAAAGAAAAATGTGAGAAATAAAAATATTTCCATCATCCGAAAGAAACTTGGCTTATCGCAGGAAGTGCCGGTCATTCCATTTTCCTCAGCAACGAAAGAGGGAAAGGATGAGGTCTGGGAATATATCGAATTTTTCCTAAATTCACAATTGTTATGATAGAATTTTACGAGGTGATACCGGTATGACAAAGAAGCAGCGTGCAGAAAAAATTATTGATTTGCTGGAAAAAGAATATCCGCTGACGGACTGTACACTTGATTATGATGAGGCATGGAAACTGCTTGTCAGCGTGCGTTTGGCGGCACAGTGTACGGACGCCCGAGTGAATGTTGTGGTGAAAGATTTATTTGCCAAGTATCCGTCACCGGCAGCACTTGCCGCCGCCACACCGGAAGAAATCGAAGAGATTGTGAAGCCGTGCGGACTTGGTAAAAGCAAAGCGAGAGATATTCATAAATGCATGACTACGCTTGTAGAACAATATAACGGACAGGTGCCGGATGACTTTGACAAATTGCTAAAACTCCCCGGTGTCGGACGAAAGAGCGCCAACCTGATTATGGGCGATGTTTTTGGAAAGCCGGCGATTGTAACCGACACGCATTGCATCCGCCTCACAAACCGGATGGGACTCGTGGACGGCATCAAAGACCCGAAGAAGGTAGAGATGGCTCTCTGGAAAATCATTCCCGGCGAGAAGGGAAGCGACTTTTGCCACCGCCTTGTTAATCATGGCAGAGAAGTATGTACCGCAAGAAAAGCTTATTGTGAGAAGTGCTGTTTGCAGGAGGTTTGTAAGAAGGTGCTTAAGTAAGGTAAGCTTGTGGTAAATGTTTGTTGGAATTTTTTGGTTTCCGTAATTCAAAAGAAAAACTTTGCGTCTCGTGGGCGCTTTCGCTAATTGAGTGCGTAGCGGTATGGGCACTGAAAATACCAGTGGTCTCCGCTCCGCTTCGGTCGTTGCATAACAGAAGTCCACTGGACTTCTTGCAACTCATACCGACGCACTCAAAACCCACGAGTCTCAAAGTTTTTCTTTTGTATTACTGGAATTCCAAATCGATTGACAACAAATTTTTGGCACAATCGGGGCGACTTAAGCGCAACATCGAGCCAAAACAACGCTTTTTACTTGATTTGTCTTATAGGGTTGCATTTTTGCCCGATTATCAGCCCTTATTAGAGAAAATCACGGGGCAAATGCAACTCTTTCGAGAGAAATTTCTGCTTTTGGTTGTTTTCAGACACTTCTTTTCAAAATCTATGCAACTCTTTTCGCTTTTTATAAAGGTTAAGGTTGCATACTTCACTTACCTGCATTAAAAGAGACGCCCTGTATCAAGAATTTGCGGCTGGTATTTTCAGTGCCCATACCGCTACGCACTCAACGAGCGGGAGCGCCCACTTGATACATATTTTTTTAATAAACTACTCGAAAACAAAAAGGCCCCGCAATCACTTCATCAACACCTTCTCATACATCAGCCCAACCAAAAACCAGAGTGGGGCGTAGTCAAAGCGGACGATTCCTTTATAATTTGCTTTGGATTTACTATAATCCCACGGGCAGCAGCCGCGTTTTTTCAAGAAGGAGCCGGTGCTGTATTCGGTGAGGAAAATACAGGCGGTGTAGACGGAGCCGCGCACGAGGACATGCCTGCCCTGCATTTTTTTGCAGAGAGGAGAAAGAACGGACGCCATGCCATAAATGGGGAACATCCAGATGGATGTCTGGCAGGGCATTTTCTTATTTTTTTCTCCGCACAAAGAGCCGCATCCGGTCCATAAACATTCCATACCCCAGCCGATGAGACCACATTTCAGAAAATCAGTTGTTTGTTTTTTTAATATCTTATTCAAAATCATCCCTCCTAGAAGCAGTATGCCCCGAAATGCTTGCGAATACTCATGGAATTCGGTATAATAGATATGATACGTTAAAAAAGCAGAAAATCCAGATAGGAGGTACAACAGATATGGCAGTCATTCGACCATTTCAATGTGTAAGACCTGAAAAATCAAAAGCAGCAAGAGTCGCCGCTTTACCATATGATGTATATAATCGACAGGAGGCAAAAGAGGAAGTCCTTCGTGAGCCGATGTCTTTTTTAAAAATTGACCGTGCAGAAACCAGTTTTGACGATTCGGTGGACACCTATGCACCGGAAGTTTATCAAAAAGCAAAAGAATTGCTCGAAAAAGATATTGCGGACGGTGTTTATATAAAAGACACAGATTCGGCGTATTATGTATATGAACTTGTGATGGATGGACGTTCACAGACGGGGATTGTTGCCTGTGCATCCGTGGATGATTATGTAAATGGCGTAATCAAAAAACATGAAAATACAAGAGAAGACAAAGAAATTGACCGTATTACACATGTGGACACGTGTAATGCCCAGACCGGACCAATCTTTCTTGCATACCGCAGTGAAAAAGTGATTGATGAAATTGTGGCGAAAAAACAGAAAGAAGAGCCGATTTATGATTTTACAGCAGTGGATGGAATTACACATCGCGTCTGGAAAATTGCGGAGGCAGGGGACGTAGAAAAATTAGGAAAAGCGTTTGCGGATATTGAAAATATTTACATTGCAGATGGACACCACCGTGCAGCTTCGGCGGTGAAAGTCGGATTGAAACGCAGAAAAGAAAATCCGGGTTATACCGGGGATGAAGAATTTAATTATTTCCTGTCAGTGCTTTTCCCGCATGACCAGTTGATGATTATGGATTATAACCGTACCGTAAAAGATTTAAATGGATTAAGTAAAGACGAATTTTTGGAAAAAGTAGCGGAATGCTTTGAGGTAAATGAAGAAGATGGCGCTGTCCGCCCGCAGAAAAAAGGCGAAGTTGGAATGTATCTCGACAAACAGTGGTACCGCCTGATAGCAAAACCGGCGTTGTTTAAAGGAAAAGATGCGGTTGGTTCACTGGATGTATCGGTGCTGCAGGATTATCTTTTGGGACCGGTTCTTGGTATTGGCGACCCGCGTACCGATTCGCGGATTGATTTTATCGGAGGAATCCGTGGACTCAAAGAATTGGAGCGTCGGGCAGATAACGACATGAAAGTTTCATTTTCCATGTATCCGACATCCATTACGGAACTTTTTGACGTGGCAGACCAAAAACTTTTGATGCCGCCAAAATCAACGTGGTTTGAACCGAAATTACGCAGTGGATTATTTATTCACGAAATCTAAGGAGGAAATTTTAATGGATAAGTTTTTTAATTCGGACAATGTGGTAATGCGCACGCTCAGCAAAATTTTTGATATTGGCTGGCTGACACTTATTTATCTCGTGTTTTGTATTCCGATTGTTACCGTGGGAGCAGCAACGACATCGCTGTATTATGTAAGTGCCAAAGTGCTGCGCCACAACCGCAGTTATGTATGGCGTGAGTTCTGGCACAGTTTTAAGACAAACTTTTTGCAGTCCACAATTGCGTGGGTTGTAACGGCAATTATCGTGGTGCTTCTCTGGCTGAATATGAATATTGTAGCGGAGACCGGCGGTGAAAAAGGCGGGTATCTGATTGGTGCGTATTACGCCCTTTTGTTTATCATTTTGTGTATCAGCTGTTACATTTACCCGATTATTTCACGATTTGGAACAAAATTCTCGCAGATTCTGCGTTTGAGTTTATATTGTGCGTTCCGTCATTTTCTGCATACACTTTTGATGCTTGTGATTCTGGCGGCAACGGTAGCACTTATCTGGCTTGGCATGGTGACAAACGTGGTGCTTATTTTCATTTTTGCGCCGGGTGCTGCTTCCCTTTTGTACACGTTCCCAATGGAGCATGTCATGAAAAAATATATGCCAAAAGAAGAGAAAAAATACACAGAAGATGGGGAAGAAATTGTAGCTTGGTATAACGAGTAAAGAAAAGGGAGAAAATTATGGCAAAACAATTAGAAGACTATATGCAGTGGCCGGAAATTGAGGCGCTTATGTATGCCGAGTGCGGCAGACCGGAGACGGTTCTTGGACCGAAGCAGGTGGACAAAAGCCATGTGCTTATCACGGCATTTGAACCGGAGGCAGATTCGATTGTCGTTTCCGGTGAGGATTTAAAAAAAGAATACAAAATGACAAAAATGGACGAGACCGGGTATTTTGCGGTATTGATTCAGGCAAAAAAAATTCCTTCGTATCATTTTGTCTTGAAACAGGGGAAAAAGAAAATTGAAAAAACGGATGCTTATGCAGTAGACTCTTTGTTTGACGGCGTGGACATGACGCAGTTTAGCAATGGAATTCATGATACCGTTTATGAAAAACTGGGTGCTCACCCGATGACAATCGAGGGCGTGAAAGGAACGTATTTTGCTGTGTGGGCGCCGGAGGCAAAGGCAGTTAGCGTCGTAGGTGATTTTAACGACTGGCAGGCAGCGAGAAATCCGATGCGCTATCTGGAGGCAGCAGGAATTTACGAGTTGTTTGTTCCGGGTGTAAGTGCCGGAGATTTGTATAAATATGAAATCTGGGGCGCGGACGGAAAGCGCGTGATGAAAGCAGATCCGTACGGCAATTATGCAGAGCGTCGTCCGGCGACGGCAAGCATTGTATGGGATTTGAATAAGTATCACTGGAAAGATGAAAAGTGGCTTACCGAGCGTAAAAAATGGAATGCGAAAAAGGAGCCGATGCTTGTTTACGAAGTGGCGCTTGGCGCATTTAAAAAGCCGGCGGATGCCGAAAAAGAATTTTATAATTACCGTGAACTTGCTCCGATGATTTGTGATTATTGTGCAGAGATGGGTTACACGCATGTGGAACTGATGCCGATTATGGAGCATCCGTATGACGCATCGTGGGGGTATCAGGTGACCGGTTACTACGCACCGACTTCCCGCTACGGTACGCCGGATGATTTTATGTACTTTGTAGATTATCTGCATCAGCATGGACTTGGTGTGATCCTCGACTGGGTACCGGCGCATTTTCCAAAAGACGAACATGGACTTGCCCGTTTCGACGGCACTTGTCTGTATGAGCATTTGGACAAGCGTCAGGGCGAACATCCGCATTGGGGCACGCTGATTTACAATTATGGAAGACCGGAAGTAATCAATTTCCTCACTGCCAATGCACTGTTCTGGCTGGAGCGTTTTCACATTGATGGACTTCGGATGGACGCAGTCGCTTCTATGCTGTATCTCGATTACGGCAAGGAAGATGGCGAATGGGTTGCTAATGTTTATGGCGGAAATGAGAATTTAGAAGCCATTGCATTTTTACAGAATTTGAACAAAAAAATTCATGAAAGAAAAGATGGAAGCTTTTCAATTGCTGAGGAATCTACAGCGTGGCCGCAGGTGACCGGTCCTGTCAAAGAGGGCGGTCTTGATTTTGATTTGAAATGGAACATGGGCTGGATGAATGATTATCTGGAGTACATCCGCACGGACCCGCTGTTTCGTAAAGGGCGTCATGGCATGCTCACTTTCAGCATGATTTACCAATATTCGGAAGATTTTATGCTTGTCTTGAGTCACGATGAAGTCGTTCATATGAAAGGCTCCATGTTTACGAAAATGCCGGGAAGTATTTCGGATAAATTTGCTACACTTCGTCTGACGTACGGTTACATGGCAGCACATCCGGGCAAAAAACTGATTTTTATGGGTCAGGAATTTGGACAGGAAAGAGAATTTTCGGAAAAACGGGAACTCGACTGGAATCTTTTGGATGCCGTGGATGGAGAAATGTCGGATAACGAGAGACTGCGCCAGTATGTCAGTGTTCTCAATTCGTTCTATCTGGCACATCCGGCGATGTATGAACTGGATGCACGTCCTGCCGGTTTTGAGTGGATTAGTACATTGGATGCGGATCACAGTGTAATTGCTTTTTTACGAAAAAGCAAAGACGAAACACTTTTGGTTGTCTGCAATTTTACTCCGGTTTCTTACGAGGCATTCCGTATTGGTGTGCCGTTTGCCGGAAAATACAAAGAAATCTTTAACAGTGATGCGTCCGAATACGGCGGAACCGGATTTGTGAATCCGCGCGTAAAACAGTCTAAACGCAAGCACTGGGATGGCAGAGTAAATTCGATAGAGTGTCGTTTGGCGCCACTTTCGATTCAGATTTTTTCCTGTACGAAAGTTCCGTCAAATGCCGGACGCAAAAAGAAAGAGAGATAAATCATGGAAAATGTGATGCAGCAATTGGTTTCCTATGCGGAACAGCTGATTCCACGCGGGATGGATTTCCTTCTTTCCATCGCCGTTGGAATCCTGGTATTCGCGGTAGGCTCAAAGCTTATAAAAAAACTATTGAAAATTGTGCGGCGTTCGATGGAAAAAAGAGAAATGGACCCGGGTGTTATTTCCTTTTTCCTCTCGGCATCTAAAATCACGCTGTATGTATTTTTGGTCATTATTGTGGCGCAGATTTTTGGATTTGCAGCCAGTTCGATTATTGCAATTGTTGGCTCTGCCGGTCTGGCAATCGGTCTCGCCCTTCAAGGCAGTCTTGCCAACTTCGCCGGTGGTGTCCTGATTTTGATTATGAAGCCGTTTTGTGTCGGTGATTACATCATTGTCGGTGATGTGGAAGGCGTTGTTCAGAAGATTGATGTGGTTTACACCACGCTGACAACGGCTGATAATCGTGCCGTCATTTTACCAAATGGAAAACTGGCGGATTCTAACATTGTCAATGCAACAAAAGAAGACCGCCGCCGTGTGGATATTTCAGTTGGAATTGCTTATGACGCACCGCTTAATCTGGCAAAAGAAGCGCTGATGAAAATCGGTGAGAGCCAGGAAGACAGACTTCCTGACGAGCCAATTCGCGTTGTCGTTTCAGAACTTGGTGACAGTGCCGTGATTTTGCTGATTCAGCTCTGGGTGAAACCGGAAGATTACTGGACGACCCGCTGGACAATGACCGAGCAGATTAAGAAGTCGTTTGACGAAGCCGGTATTTCCATCCCATTTCCACAGATGGATGTGCATATGGTGTCAACAAAAGAAAACTGAATAAAAATCATTTGAATGACCTCGTACTTTGGAAAGTGCGGGGTTGTTTTTTTATGTTGAACTTGTTTGAGTAATATGTTATAAACAAGTTTACTGAGAAGTTTATTGGACGGCTGGGTGTGGTAGGATGGAGTCACCGAAAGGGAAGAAAACCTTTGGAAACTATAAAAATATCAGTTATTTGAAAAAGGTGGAAAGGTGGCGGTATGAATGATAGAATATTTATTCTTAGATATTGAATGGAATGCAAAAAACAATTCAAAGAACATATCCGATTGGGAGCCGGTTCAGGTGGCAGCAATCGGAGCAGATGCAGATTTAAAGGCAGAAAAATCATTTGCCAAGCGGGTAGGTCTGAAAGATATTGAGGCCCTTACAGAAAATACTTGCAAACTAACCCATGTGCAAAGGAAAGAAGTGGCTGTGGCAAAACCGGCAAAGGAAGTGTTCGGAAACCTGAAACAAACATTTCCCAAATTCTCATTTGTTGTTGTTTGGTCTTGGGAAACCTATCAGATATACCGTGAGACTATGAAACGAGAGGAGATACAGCTGCCGAAGCATCGAGTGATATTGATGCAGGAAATTTTGCAAACGATAGCGGTGGAAGAAAAGAATCCAATTGGTTTTGAAGCGGCTCTCAGGCAGGCAAAAGTTTCGTATCGGCCGTGGATGCTGCATTACTCCAAATATGATGTTTCTTATCTGTACGAGCTATTTAAGAGTATGTATATAAAATACGACGGGTGGACGAGGGATGATTTATGTGCGGTGAATCCGATTACCCGAAAAATACATCAGAGTGACTGCCGGTATGCAGCAGGAAAAAATGCAGTTGAAATGCAGGGGGCAAAAAAGTTTGTCTTTTCTGGGTATAAACCCTGCCGGTGTTGTTTTTCAAAAGACCAATGGCAGCGTTTTTATTGGAAAAAGCCAAGTAAGGAAGATAGAAAGCAGCAAAAAGTGAAAAGATTAAGGCTTCTTCCGCTTACTGATAATAACATTGAGAAAATCTGTGAGGCGTTTGGCTTTTCCTGTAATTTCATTGCGGATATGGTTTCCATCACCACCGCAGCCGGTTATTGGCGGATTTATCTGGATGATGACAATGTGCGGTATGTTATGCATGCAAACTTTCGCGTCAATCGTTCGACCGCTTCCAAGCGTGGTCGTATAAAATGCAACCAAGGCTTTCACAATCAGAATTTGAAAACCCATAATTTTTATGATGTCGTGCAATATATTTATCATCATGACAAGAAGATGATGCGTGCAAAGAAGAAAAAAATTGATGTGCTTTTTGAGAAAATAGAAAAGGAGTTGGCAGAACAATAAATAAAAAATAAAATGTATAGTAGTAGTGGATATAGAAATATTACAAAAAGTTACATATTTTTTGACATCATCTTAGAAGTATGATAATATTGGCGTATAAAGCGCTGATGGGGATAGGTAAATATGAATGGATGAATCCCCAGAACGCAGGAATGTGAGTTGGGGATTTTTTTGATAAGGGTAAGCAAAGGCAATAAAAAAAGACCCTAACGGTCTTTTTAAATCCACACAATGTGGGCAAAATGCAATTTCGGATAAATCCTTATTTGAACTCACCTTGTAAATTACAAGTCTATTGTAGTATTAGTTGTGAGTTTTGTCAACCAGTTTTTGAAAATTATAATTGAAATATAATTATAAAAATAAACAGAAAAGGAGAAATGCTATGAAGTATTATATTGGCCTTGATATGGGCACGTCGAGTTTGGGATGGGCGGTTACAGATGATAAGTACCGGCTTTTGAGAAAAAAAGGAAAAGACATGTGGGGTGTTCGCTTATTTGATGAGGCGGATACAGCTGCGGCAAGACGAACTAATCGGGTGGCGAAACGTCGCAGAAACAGGGAAAAAGCAAGAATTGGGTATTTGAAGGAGTTATTTGCAACAGAGATTGAAAAGATTGATTCCGGCTTTTATCAGAGGCTGGATGACAGCAAATTTTGGAAAGAGGATAAAACGGTACAACAAAAATTTGCTTTATTTGCGGATACAGGGTATACCGATGTTGATTATTACAAAGAGTATCCAACAATTTTTCATTTGAGAAAAAAATTACTTGAATCGACAGAACCGCAGGATGTAAGATTGGTATATTTAGCAATTTTAAATATATATAAACATAGAGGACACTTTTTGAATGCCAATTTAGATGAGAACGGGAATGATGATTTTGCGGATATCTATGCTAATTTTGTGAAAATGGCAAAGGATGTTGTTGATATTGACTTTTCACAGGATATTTCGGATAATTGGCTGCGCGAAACATTATCTTCTTCTGAATTATCCAAGACTGGCAAGCATTCAGCAATTATTGAGCATTACGGAATTAAAAAGTCAGCAGAGAAGAAAAAAGTTGAAATGCTAAAACTTATCTGTGGATTAAAAGGGGTTCTTTCCAAAATCTTTGAGGATACAGAATGGGAAGACGAAGATAAAAAGTTTAGTATATCTTATCGAGATAGCAATTACGATGAAACAAGTCAAAAGGCAGAAGAATTATTAAGTGAAAGTGCTTATGAATTGTTTTGTACGATGAAACAAATGCATGATTGGAGTCTGCTTGCTAATATTATGAAAGGGGAAGATGGAGAGTATAAATATTTATCCTTAGCCAGAGTTGCAGCATATGAGAAGCATCAAAAAGATTTGAAAATCTTGAAAAAATTATATAAAGATAATGATTTGAAAAAATATAATGAGATGTTCCGCATTATGAACCAAAGTAATTATAGTGGGTATGTAGGTTCTGTTAATTCAGATAAAGATAAAAGAAGGCGAGGAGCTCAATGCAGTAGGGACGATTTATTTAAAAAAATAAAGGAAGATATCAAAGATTTTGCTGAAACTGCAGAAAAAAATTATGTGTTAGAAGAAATTGGCAAAGAGAATTTTCTCCCAAAACAGCTTACAGCTTCCAATGGTGTGATTCCGAACCAGATACATAAAAAAGAATTGAAAAAGATTCTTGAAAATGCGGAAAATTATTTGCCATTTTTGAAGGAAAAAGATGAAAGCAATCTTACTGTTAGTGAGCGAATTGTTAAGATGTTTGAATTTCAGATTCCATATTATATTGGACCAATATCTCCAATTGTCAATGGAGATATGAAGTATAGCAAGAATGTATGGTCGGTTCGTAAAGAAGCTGGAAAAGTATACCCTTGGAATTTTGAGCAAAAAATAGATACGGAGGAGTCGGCTCAGAGATTTATCTCCAGAATGGTAAAACACTGTACCTATATAGGAGGGGAAGAAGTTCTTCCAAAAAATTCACTTTTGTACGAGAAGTTTATGGTACTAAATGAATTAAACAATTTGCGGATTAATGGAGAAAGAATCTCAGTTAAATTAAAGCAGGACATATATGAGTATTTGTTGAAAAAGGAGAAAAAAGTTACCAAATCAAAACTTATAGAATTTTTACAGACACATGGAGAAGTGGAGCCTCAGGATACACCGGAAATTTCTGGTATAGATGATGGGTTCACAAATAAAAGAGCAAATTACTGTAAATTCTGTAGGCTTTTTGGAGTGGATACGCTGACTTATGAACAAGAAAAAATAGCAGAGCAGATTATTTTTTGGTCGACGGTATACGGTGATACAAAGAAGTTTGTGAAGAAAAAAATACAGGATAATTACGGCGATGTGTTAAGCGATAAACAGATTGCGCAGGCTGCAGGATACAAATTTAAGGATTGGGGACGTCTTTCAAAGGAACTACTGAAAGTTGAAGGGATAGATAAGAGCACAGGGGAGGAGTCTACGGTCATTCGGAAAATGTGGAGTGATAATTATAATTTAATGGAACTTATTGAGAGTGATAATTTTACTTATAAGCAGAATATTGAGGAAAGAGCAAAAGTTATAGATAAAACACTTTCCGAAATTGTTTATGAGGATTTAGACGAATTGTATATTTCGGCTCCGGTCAGAAGAATGACTTGGCAGACAATTTTGGTTTTGAAGGAAATTACAGAGGTGATGGGTGAAGCACCTGCCCGTGTGTTTGTGGAGATGGCGCGTGATCCAAATGCTGAAAAGAAAAGAACAGAAAGCCGTAAAAATAAATTTCTTGCTCTGTATAAGAATTGCAAGGAGGAAGAACGTGAATTATACAACCAAATCAATAAAAGAGATGAAGCCGATTTCCGGAGTAAAAAGCTGTATCTGTATTATACGCAAAAAGGGCGTTGTATGTATAGCGGAGAAAGAATTGATTTGGATGATTTGTTTAATGATAATTTGTATGATATCGACCATATTTATCCACGTCATTTTGTAAAGGATGACAGCATCGACAATAACCTTGTTTTAGTAAAAAAGGAGATTAATGCTCATAAAAGTGATGGTTATCCTTTGGCGGATGGAATTCAAAAGAAATGCCGTGTTTTTTGGAATGAACTGAAAAGTGGTGGATTTATTACTGCTGAAAAATATGAAAGATTAACAAGAACATTCGAATTTACGGAAGATGAGAGGGTTTCATTTATTAACAGGCAGCTTGTAGAAACGAGACAAGGAACAAAGGCAATTACTGATTTGTTTAAAAAGACCTTTCCACAAGCGGACATTGTTTATGTGAAGGCTCCAAATGTTAGTGCATTTCGTCAAAAATATAAGTTGTTAAAATGCCGTAATGTGAATGATTTTCATCATGCGCAGGATGCCTATTTAAACATTGTGGTGGGAAATGTATATCATGTGAAGTTTACTAAAAACCCGTACAATTTCATCAGAGAATATAAAAAAGCACCAGAGAAAAATCCATATCATATGGATAAGATTTTTAATTATCCGGTTGTTCGTAATGACGAAGTCGCCTGGCAGACGAAAAATGATGAAAGTATTACGATGGTTAAGAGTATGATGAAAAAGAATACACCATTGGTTACGAGAAGGAATTTTGAAGTACATGGAGCACTGGCAGACCAGACAATTTATGGCGCAAAAGTTGCGGAAAAAGCCAGTGGAGTAGGATATGTTGGTGTTAAAACATCAGATGAAAGATTAAGTGATACTTTAAAATATGGCGGCTTTAGAAAGATGACAGGGGCGTATTTCTGTCTTGTAGAACATACACAGAAAAAGAAGAGGATACGAACAATTGAAGCTGTTCCATTGTATCTGAAGCATCAATTAGATACAAAAGAAAAGTTAGAACAGTATTTCGTGGAATCATATGGGTATGAAAATCCGAATGTGAGAATAGAAAAAATAAAAATGTATTCATTGATAAAAGTGAATGGATTTTATATGTATCTCACAGGGCGTTCGGGAAATAGATTGATTGTATGTAATGCAGTGCAAATGGTTTTGCGGCAAGAGTGGATGATGTATATAAAAGAGATAACCAAGGCAATTGGAGCAGAATTTACAGATGAATATATAGAAAAGAAAGGAACAATAAGCAAATCTAAAAACAGGCAGTTATATGATTTGCTTTGTGAGAAACATTTGAATTGTATTTATAAATTGCGTCCGAATCCGGTTGGGGAAAACTTGATAAAAGGGAAGGAAAAATTCGATAAGCTGTCAATTTTAGAACAGATATATGTGCTGTTGCAAATATTGCAATTGTCACAACTTATTAATCAAGGGGCTAATTTGGAATTAATAGGTTTTTCAAAAAATACTGGTAAAACATTAACAAGTAAAATCATTTCAAATTGCAATGAAATTAAACTTATCAACCAATCCATAACAGGTCTATACGAAAATGAAGTTGACCTGTTGACAATATGAGTTGGCGGACGGTTGTAATATCTCATACTGCTAAATTGGACTATCAGATTGGCTATCTGGTAGTCCGAGGGCAGGAGACAATAAAAATTCATTTAAGCGAAATTGGTATATTAGTTGTAGAAAGTACAGCTGTTTCCATGACTGCATATTTGTTAAGTGAACTTGTAAAAAAGAAAATCAAAGTGATTTTTTGTGATGAAAAGAGAAATCCGTCGTCAGAATTGATTTCTTATTATGGAAGTCACGATACAAGTGTGAAGATACGGAGACAAATGGAATGGAGTAGAGAGGAAAAAGCTACTTTGTGGACTGAAATTGTTTCGGAAAAAATTCGAAAGCAGGCAGAACTTTTAGAGCAGTACGGGAAAACAGAAGCAGAATTATTATATCAGTATATAAATGAAATTGAGTTGGGAGATGTTACAAATCGTGAGGGACATGCTGCAAAAGTGTATTTTAATGCATTGTTTGGCAAAGATTTTACGAGAACGGAGGAGTGTCCAATCAATGCAGCACTCAATTATGGCTATGCACTAATACTGTCATGTTTTAACCGAGAAATTGTTTCTAATGGCTATATAACACAAATAGGATTATTTCATGACAACATGTTTAATCCTTACAATTTATCCTCAGATTTGATGGAACCATACCGAGTTGTAGTAGACCGTATGGTAAGGGGACGACGTTGGAAAAAGTTTGGGTCAGAAGAAAAGCATGAGATGCTTCAAGTGTTAAATCAAGAAGTGATTCTAGAAAGGAAAAAGGAATGTGTTATTAATGCAATTAAAATTTATACAAAAAGTGTTTTTGATGCATTAAATGACAAAGACATTTCACTGATAAGGTTTTATCGGAATGAGTTATAGGTATATGAGAGTAATTGTAATGTTTGATTTGCCAGTATTAACCGCACAGGAAAGAAGAGATTATACCAGATTTCGCAAGCACCTTTTGAAAAATGGTTTTCTTATGATGCAGGAAAGTATTTATTGCAAGTTGGCACAGAATACAACGGCAGCAGATGGTATTGTGGAGAGTATTCGAAAAAATAAACCGGAGAAAGGGTTAATTCAGGTAATGAAAGTGACAGAAAAACAATATTCAAAGATTGAATGTATAATTGGAGAAAAGCAAAATGAAGTTCTGGATTCAGATGAAAGGTTGATTTTTTTATGAAGTTAGTGTGTGCAAGCTTTGGATTAGAAATGGAATTGCTTGAGAATTATGTGACAGTTTTGGTTGTTGAAAATGCAGGTTATCTAACAGAAATTGTTAGTAGTTTAAAGAAACAATCAGAAGGATCAGAAGGAGAGGAGGGGATTTTTGTTTTAGCTGAGAATGATAAAATTGAAAAAATTGATAAAAAGCTTGCTTTAGTTATAGACCCTTTTTCTATAAGCATCAATGAGCGAAAAATAATAAATAAATTATATACTAAGTTAGGTGAAATTGCACCAGATTATTTTGAGGATAAAGCGAAACTTACAGAGGATGCTATTGTACTTTTGGATAAACTTGTGCTTGCTAGTCCATTTGCAAATTTGGTTTATGATTTGGATTATAATTGGATGGAGCTGTTTAAAGGATTTAATGTTCGTTTTGAAGAAATGGCAGTAACACTTGTTGAAAAGTTAGTTGAGTACATGCATATTTTAACAAATTTGCTAGGGATAAAGGTGTTGTGTCTGGTTAATATTAAGGCTTATTTAAATAAACAAGAATTAATTGAATTGTATAAAGTGGCTTTCTATAATAAGATTAATTTGGTTCTTATTGAAATGACAGAGGGGGAGGTGATTGGTGAAGAAAAGGTGTATATTATTGACAACGACCGCTGTTTAATTGTAAAATAAGGTGTAATCATAATTTCGCTGTTGTGAGACAGGTAGGTTCGGGGATGACCAAAATGCAAATTTGAGGTTTGAGAACCTTGTAAATTATGATGGGTAAGAAACTTGGACTTAGATAAAGCCTTTGTAATGTATGTTTGAGAACCTTGTAAATTATGATGGGTAAGAAACTAAATGAGGAATACTATAATAAGGCACTTCGTTTGAGAACCTTGTAAATTATGATGGGTAAGAAACATTACCTTTACGGCATACGCACACATTACTGTTTGAGAACCTTGTAAATTATGATGGGTAAGAAACAACTTAGACTACAAAAAGGGTTCACGCTCGGTTTGAGAACCTTGTAAATTATGATGGGTAAGAAACAAAAAGATGGTGACATAATTATCCGGGAGGGTTTGAGAACCTTGTAAATTATGATGGGTAAGAAACTACGCTTTTTGCCACGTTTATTGCCTTTGGGTTTGAGAACCTTGTAAATTATGATGGGTAAGAAACTGAGACAAGGGAGAGTATCGCATGGACACTGTTTGAGAACCTTGTAAATTATGATGGGTAAGAAACTTCACCTAGTGAATTGTTGCAAAAATATCGGTTTGAGAACCTTGTAAATTATGATGGGTAAGAAACTTTAATGAAGAGAGGCTAGTGGTAAATACTGTTTGAGAACCTTGTAAATTATGATGGGTAAGAAACTGCCCGTTCGGGCACGTGCATATGAAGAACGTTTGAGAACCTTGTAAATTATGATGGGTAAGAAACGCGGTGTAATATTATGACAACAACGGATATGTTTGAGAACCTTGTAAATTATGATGGGTAAGAAACCAGACATTCCACAAGAAGATTTATTGAAGAGTTTGAGAACCTTGTAAATTATGATGGGTAAGAAACTTTGGAAGTGCAGAACAGCGGTTATAACGGGTTTGAGAACCTTGTAAATTATGATGGGTAAGAAACGCAGACCTTAAAGAAGATATTGAATCCTTGGTTTGAGAACCTTGTAAATTATGATGGGTAAGAAACCAAATGGAGAAACAATTAAATCTATCCCGAGTTTGAGAACCTTGTAAATTATGATGGGTAAGAAACAATCAGAAAGGAGATACACAAATGGAAGAAGTTTGAGAACCTTGTAAATTATGATGGGTAAGAAACACAAACAAGTTAAAAATGCAATTCTTGCCCGTTTGAGAACCTTGTAAATTATGATGGGTAAGAAACTGATATTGATTCTACCATAGGCAACCCCCAGTTTGAGAACCTTGTAAATTATGATGGGTAAGAAACTTTCTTGTTTTGATTAGTGCCGCTCGTGTTGTTTGAGAACCTTGTAAATTATGATGGGTAAGAAACAAAAGTCGTTGAATTATTAAGCAAAGGAGTGTTTGAGAACCTTGTAAATTATGATGGGTAAGAAACACAATGTTGGAAATTTTGAATACCTGGTGAGTTTGAGAACCTTGTAAATTATGATGGGTAAGAAACAAGGTGAAGATTTATGGTTGCTAAAATTTTGTTTGAGAACCTTGTAAATTATGATGGGTAAGAAACCAACTGTACTGGCAGCCATTCGTCCGCCAGTTTGAGAACCTTGTAAATTATGATGGGTAAGAAACTTGTATGTATTAATTTTCCATGTGATTATGGTTTGAGAACCTTGTAAATTATGATGGGTAAGAAACCCGGTGACACCGCCTATCATGCAGGACATGAGTTTGAGAACCTTGTAAATTATGATGGGTAAGAAACAAAAAGATTCCAAATTAACCAGCCGGGCGGGTTTGAGAACCTTGTAAATTATGATGGGTAAGAAACAAAGAATTTGAAAGAAAGCTAAATAATGCAGTTTGAGAACCTTGTAAATTATGATGGGTAAGAAACAAACAATAATCTCTATTGGAACAATAGTAAGTTTGAGAACCTTGTAAATTATGATGGGTAAGAAACCACATCCTGACGGAGTGCATAAAGGCATTAGTTTGAGAACCTTGTAAATTATGATGGGTAAGAAACTGATAAATCGCATTTCATTAGCAATTCATAGTTTGAGAACCTTGTAAATTATGATGGGTAAGAAACGGCGATTTCGTCAGTTTTACACAGTTCTCCGTTTGAGAACCTTGTAAATTATGATGGGTAAGAAACGCCTACTATCGTCAACAAGAGATGAACCTTGTTTGAGAACCTTGTAAATTATGATGGGTAAGAAACTCAATATCTACAAACAACACTTTTTTATCTGTTTGAGAACCTTGTAAATTATGATGGGTAAGAAACGCGTAAAGGTTAGAAAAGACCTCTATGTGCGTTTGAGAACCTTGTAAATTATGATGGGTAAGAAACAATTCAATGTTCGTCCATTAGATAAGGATGGTTTGAGAACCTTGTAAATTATGATGGGTAAGAAACATCTGCATCAAGAGTTGCGGCAATTGAAGTGTTTGAGAACCTTGTAAATTATGATGGGTAAGAAACTCCACCGTGGCTGCTACAACCGCAGACCCGGTTTGAGAACCTTGTAAATTATGATGGGTAAGAAACACAAACGTAAAAAGTGCAGAAATGGCAGAAGTTTGAGAACCTTGTAAATTATGATGGGTAAGAAACCACAAGTGATGTAAAGCACGGTCAGACAACGTTTGAGAACCTTGTAAATTATGATGGGTAAGAAACACATCAGAAGAAAGGCTTGGTGTTTTAAGCGTTTGAGAACCTTGTAAATTATGATGGGTAAGAAACTACGAGATAATCCACCAACATCAATTTTTGGTTTGAGAACCTTGTAAATTATGATGGGTAAGAAACTGTTAATCTGATGTTGAGTTTTTCTGTTCTGTTTGAGAACTTTGTAAATTATGATGGGTAAGAAACCGCCTTTTTTACATGTTCAATCTCTAAATGGTTTGAGAACCTTGTAAATTATGATGGGTAAGAAACGGTTAGCAACTTTATTAGGGTTAAATTCCAGTTTGAGAACCTTGTAAATTATGATGGGTAAGAAACACTCACGTGCCCAACCACGTATCTCAACCTGTTTGAGAACCTTGTAAATTATGATGGGTAAGAAACATTATCGTGACATTATTAATATGTCTGTTTGTTTGAGAACCTTGTAAATTTTATTTGAAAAAAAGATGTGCGTATAACCGTGTTATATTGCCACCCTCCCCCAACCCATGTTACACTAAGATCAAACATTCCAACCGAAAGAAGGTGGCTGCTATGGGATTTTTCAAGAAAAGAGAAAAGGCTGCGCCAAGTGGAGATTTTGACAGAGAAAATGAAAAGCCCATTATTAAAGCGAGCATTTGCAATGGGGAGCAGATTGCTGGATTTAAAAATATTCATACAGGCAAAATGAGAGAAATTATGCTGATAAAAACGTCGGCTGATTTGGAATATTTCAAGACTATGTATGGAATTGAAACGGAAATCGAAAAAGAGTATTAATCGAGGTGTTGTTTTTATGCAAAAGAACAAAAAGTGGGCATATCCGGCATTTATCAGGGAAGATGAAGGAATGCAGTTAGTGTATGTGCCGGATTTTGCGATTTTTACGGAAGGTCATGATTTGGTAGATGCAATTGAAATGGCACGAGATGCTATTGGCATGACAGGAAAAGCATACGAGGAAGATGGGAAGGAATTGCCGGAACCGTCAGATTATGAAGAAGCAATAAAGAGGGCAGAATTGATAAAAAGTGATTTCGATTATACGAAGGGCTATCTTACCTTGGTTGATGTGGATTTTCAATTATTTGACAGAGCTTAATTGGTCCACCTCAAATTAGTCTTATACTGCTTAAAATACTGCGATGTTTCATTATTCAGTGCACCAAGAATATTGTGATAAATAGGGGCAATTACGAGAATCAAATTTTTGCCTGCCATCTGTCAAAATTGTGCAACATAAAAGGGAGCCACAGAGTGACTCCCCCAGTGCAGTCCGAAAACATACACCTTTCTCGGCACATGTGCTATATTATATACTTAGAAAAAAATGCAAGCAAAAATTCTAATCTGATAACATACTTAAACGGTTATTTGATTTTGTATCTATGATAGTATCCATAACTTATATTCATTTATACGCTTTCCTTCATTTGAAAAATTATGTATCTGATATAACAGTATAGGAATAACAGTGCAATAAAAAGATATAACTACACAATTAAAATATATGTTATTTTAGCTTCTTTAGATTGGTTACGCTCTTATTGCCACCATTCCCCAAAACATGCTGCACTAACGATCAATGAAAGTAAGTAATATGTTATAAATTTACTTGGTGGGATGTTTATTGGATAGTAGAGCGTGGTAGAATGAAGCCATCGAAAGGGAAGAAAGGGGTAATTACATGGCAAGCTATGAAGATAAACAAACAAAGAAATATATGGAATATCATGATGGAATTTATTTTGGTATAGGTTGTGTGCTCGGCACATTGTGTCATACTCTTTTTACATTTCGCTGGGGAGAAATACATTACATCATGTTTTTCGCCGCTATACTTGCAACAATATACTCACTTATCCAAACGCATCGACGCAATTCATATGCTCCTTACAGAGACAAAAAGATAGAAGGGTTTGATATATTTTGTATTCTTCTTGGTATTGTATTGACGATTCTCGTTATTTACAAAATACGCTTATACTAAAAATCCCTCAGCAGTTTTGTCACTATAAAGGTGCTGAAGTCCCTTGCACCCACGCCCAATCCATATTTCAGGACCATGTATGGAATGGAAACAGAAATCGAAAAAGAGTATTAATGACGTTTGCTTAATTGTAAATTATGATGGGAAAGAAACTCGGAATTTGACATAGTAGACAGAGGAGGGAAATTCTATGTTTAGTTATTATAGTAAACAGGAAAGAAAATACCGTGGTTTTCATTCGTATTTTTATTGTGGTATTGGTTTCATTCTTGGGATTTTAATTCATGCGTTGTTTACATGGCGTTTTGGTATGATGCATTACATTTTCTTTTTTGTTGCGGTATTTGAGGTTATATATGCTTTGGTTCAAATGTATCGGTATCGGTCATATGCCCCATTTGAAGGCGGAAAAACAACCGGTAAGAAAAAAATATGTGGTTTTGATAAATTTACTATTATTTTTTGTATGTTGGTTGCAATTATTATGATTTACAAAATGCCTTTTTACTAAAAATCTCTCAGTGGATTTGCTGAAATAATGTAAATGGAAAGGACTGAGTAATATGGCTGCGGCATTAAACGAAGATTACCAGAGAACTTTACATGAGCAGAAAAAAGAAGTTCATGAACTTGTAATGGCTGGGTTAGAACAGATAAAAGAGGGAAAGACAAAAGACTTTAATACTGTGTGTGATAGATTGGAGGGAAAATACAGAGATGAGGAAATATCAAAGTAACACCCAGATAAAAAATTAGTTCGAAAAAGAGCATCAGAATTAGGAGGACAATTAGGTAAAAAATTTATATAAAGGAGGTCACGAGAAATGCCATTTGTAGAGATTAATGTAAAAAACGAAATTGAGAAACAAAAACAGAATGATCCGGAATTTAGAAAGGCATGGGATGATTCGCGTGCCGAGTATAGACTCATAGGGGAAATGATTTCTTTACGTAAACAAGAAAATATAACACAAAAGAAATTAGCCTCATTAACAGGAAATAAACAGCAGGTAATTTCACGGATTGAGAGAAAGGAAAGTATCCCGACTATAAGAGCATTTAGTCATATACTTGATGCATTAGGATATGAATTGCAGATTGTAAAAAAGAAAAAGGTATAGTTTAATAAAAGTGTAGTGTTTTATATAGCATCTAACAGAAATTGTTAGGTGCTATCAGACTGTAGACAAAGTGGTGCTAGGACTGTTGTCCTGGCACCATTTTTTCT